>NZ_JAPSIW010000022.1 GCF_031178505.1 Streptomyces sp.
GCCGTGTAGACCCACGGCCGGCTCAGACCCGGCGCCGCGTCCCCGGGCAGCACCACGACCACCGCCGGCCAGCGGGCTCCGGCCGCCTGGTGCGCGGTGAGCGCCCAGCCGTGCCGCAGCGCCGACTCCACCCGCTCCTTCGGTACGAGCACCTCCGCGCCCGCGCAGCGCAGCCGCAGGCCCTCGGCGTCCGCCCCGAGGACGGTTCCGGTCACGGTCCGGCCGGGCGCGGGCGCGTACGCCACGCGGTCACCCGGGTCGTAGCCCCCGAACCGGCCGGGGCCCGGGTTCAGCCGCTGCTTGAGCGCCGCGTTGAGCGCACGCGTACCGGCGGAGCCGCCGTGGCCGACCGTGATCACCTGCGTCCGCTCGGGCGGTACGCCGATCGCGCGCGGGACCGAGTCCGCCACCAGCTGGACCGTCCGGTGCACGGCCTCGCCGGCGTCCCGCACCGGGACGATGACGATCTCCTTGCCGGGGGCCTCCACCTGGAGCAGCTCCCCGGCACCGATGCCGGAGACCAGCTCGCCGAGGGGCCCCGGGTCCGGGACGCGTGAGGCGATCCGGGGGCACACGCGGGCCGCGAGCGCGTCGGCGAAGACCTGTCCGGCACCGGCGGAGCCCAGGACACCCGGGTCGCCGCTCAGGACCAGCCGGCAGCCGTCCGGGAGCGACTCGACCAGCATCGCGCCCGCCTCCACGTCCAGCTGCGGCGCGTCGAGCACCACCAGCAGATCCAGCGCGAGGGCGCCCTCCTCGTCCCGGCCCGGACCGGCCGCGCCGGACAGCAGCGCGGCGAGCGTCACCGCCGGCGCGCCGCCGTCACCGAGCACCCGCAGCCCCTCCGGGCTGTGCACGGTGACCAGGGACCGCAGGCCCCGGGCGCCGGCCGCGGCGGCGAGCGCCACCGCCTCGGTGCGGGCCGCCTCCCCGCCGGTGTGCAGCACGAGTCCGTGCGCCCCGGCGGCGCGATCCAGCTCGGAGCCCTCCCAGGTGTCCGGCGTGACCGTCCGCGCGAGCCGGGCCAGACCGTCGGCCAGGCTCTCCTCGGCGAGCGCGTACCGGTCGAGCCCGAGCAGGACGGGCACGTCGGCCGCCTCCGTCCCGGGCTCCTCCTCCCCGGCGCCCCCCTCGGTGTCGTCCGGCGCCTCCTCCTGCTCCTCCTCCTGGAAGACCAGGACGGCTCCCTCGGAGACGGCGGCCTCGACGGCCTTCTCCGGATCGGGCACCGCGTGCCGGGCGAGCCCGGCCCGTACCGCCTCGATGTCCAGCGCCGTGTGTCCCTGGACGGCGGCCTGCTCCAGCAGCCACACGGTCAGGGCGACCGTCCGGCGCGGGTCGTCCGGACCGCACTCACCGCCGAGCAGCGCCCGCGCGAAGCCGTCGGCCTGTTCGGGGCGGACCCCGGGGACGGCGAGGAGCTGCCAGGGGTCCTCGCGCAGCGCTGCCGCCGCGTTCTCCCCGAGCGCGGTGGCGACGGGCCCGGCCAGGGCCTCGGGAGCACCACCGGCGGCCAGGACCTCCCGTACGGCCGCGGTGGTGGCGGGCGCGGGCGCGGTGGCCGTACGCGGGGCGGGGGGTCGCACCGTCACGGCCGGGGCCGCCGCAGGCGACGGACGGCGGGGGGCGGGCTCGGGCGCCTCGTAGAACGCGCTGCCGGTGGCCTTGCCGCTCTCCACGGCCCGCACGGCGGCCAGCAGATCGGCGGCCGTCCCGCTCAGCTTGGTCCCGCTCTCCACCGGACCGGCCTTCTCGGCCTTCCGCGCCTCGATCCGCGCCCGCAGCTCCCGCTGCGCGGCGATCTCGGCCTCCGCCTCGCTCAGCTCCCCGGCACCGGCGGCTTCCCCTTCGGCCGCGTCGGCATCCGCCGCGGAATCGGCGGCTTCCCCTTCGGCCGCTTCGGCGGGAGGCTCGGCACCGGCGGCTTCCCCTTCGGTCGCGTCGGCGGGAGCGTCGGCGTCCGACCCGGCGCCGGCGGGCTCCCGGTCGGCCGCGTCGGTCGCGGCCGGCGGGACGTCCTCGTCGCCGGCGGCCTCGCCCGTCCCGGCCGGCTCCCCCGCGGCCTCGTCCCGGGCGGTGGCACCGCCGGACGCGTCCGGCTCCCCGGCCGGTCTCGCGGAGCCGGACCCCGCGGCGGGGGCCGCGGCCCCGGTCCGTACGGGCTCCTGCTCCCCGAAGGCGTCGGCAGGCTCCACGTCCGCGGGTGCCTCGGGCACGGTCTCCCCGGAAGGCTCGGTCACAAGGTGCTCCAGTCGTGATCCGGATAGCGGTGCACGGGCGCCGACACGTCGTCCAGCGCCCGGCAGATCTCGTCAGGAAGACTAAGGGTCTCCACCGACAACGCGGCCGCGAGCTGCCGCGCCGTCCGCGCGCCGACGATCGGCGCGGTCACCCCGGGCCGGTCGCGGACCCAGGCGAGCGCCACGTGGAGCGGGGTCGTCGCGAGCCCGTCCGCCGCCGTCGCGACCGCGTCGACGATCCGGCTCGCCGCCTCGTCCAGGTACGGCTCCACGAACGGGGCCATCGTCCCGGAGGCGCCTCGCGAGTCCGAGGGCGTACCGCTGCGGTACTTGCCCGTCAGGACCCCCCGGCCCAGCGGCGAGGACGGCAGCAGCCCTATCCCGAGGTCGAGCGCGGCCGGCAGCACCTCGCGCTCCACGCCCCGCTGGAGCAGCGAGTACTCCAGCTGCGCCCCCGCCAGCCGGGTCCGGTCGCCGGCGAGCTGCCAGGTGCCCGCCTTGGCCAGCTGCCAGCCGCAGAAGTTCGCCACGCCCGCGTACCGGGCGCGCCCGCTGCGCACCGCGATGTCCAGCGCCTGCAGCGACTCCTCGAGCGGGGTGTGCGGGTCGTACGCGTGCAGCTGCCACAGGTCGACGTGGTCCGTGCCGAGGCGGGCGAGCGAGGCGTCGAGCGCGGCGAGCAGATGGCCGCGCGAGCCGTCCGTGCGCCGGTCGGGGTCGGGGACACTGCCCGCCTTGGTGCACAGGACCAGGTCCCGCCGGGGCACCAGGCGCTCCATCAGACGGCCGAGCAGGTACTCCGCCTCGCCGCCGCCGTACACGTCGGCGGTGTCGACCAGCGTCCCGCCCGCGTCCCAGAAGGCCTTCAACTGCTCGGCCGCGTCGTGCTCGTCGGTGTCCCGGCCCCAGGTGAGGGTGCCGAGTCCGAGGCGCGACACGCGCAGGCCGGTACGTCCGAGATGCCTCTGCTCCATGGCCGCGAGATTACTGGCCAGGGCACCACGCGGAGAGAGCCTGTGGACAACCGTCCCCTGCCGGAAGCCAGGACCCCGCGCTAGAGTCCGGACCACAGGGACGTTACCGATGGGTAAGGGGTGCGTGGAATGCGGCTCGGCATCAACCTCGGCTACTGGGGCGCCGGCATGGACGGCGACAACCTCGCCGTCGCCCAGGAGGCGGACCGCCTCGGCTACGACGTCTGCTGGGCGGCCGAGGCGTACGGCTCCGACGCCCCCACCGTCCTGTCCTGGGTCGCGGCGAAGACGGAACGGATCGACGTCGGCTCCGCGATCATGCAGATCCCGGCCCGTCAGCCCGCCATGACGGCGATGACCGCCGCCACCCTGGACTCGCTCAGCGGCGGCCGCTTCCGGCTCGGCCTCGGCGTCTCCGGCCCCCAGGTCTCCGAGGGCTGGTACGGCGTCGCCTTCGACAAGCCGCTCGCCCGCACCCGCGAGTACGTCGAGATCGTCCGCAAGGCCATGACCCGCGAGCGGTTGACGTACGAGGGCGCGCACTGGACCCTGCCGCTGCCGGGCGGTCCCGGCAAGCCGATCAAGCTCACCGTCCACCCGCAGCGCGAGCACATTCCGCTCTACATCGCGGCGATCGGCCCCAGGAACCTGGAGCAGACCGGCGAGATCGCCGACGGCGCGCTGCTGATCTTCCCCTCCGCCGAGCACCTGGAGGAGACGACGCTGCGTCATCTGCGCGCGGGGCGCGAGAAGGCCGGGCTGACCATGGACGGCTTCGACGTCTGCCCGACCCTGCCCCTCGCCCTCGGCGAGGACGTGGACGCCCTCGCGGACGTCTTCCGCCCCTACACCGCGCTGTACGTCGGCGGGATGGGCAGCCGCCAGCAGAACTTCTACAACCAGCTCGCCCGGCGCATGGGCTACGAGAAGGAGGCCGCCGAGATCCAGGACAAGTACCTGGCCGGCGACAAGGCGGGTGCGGCGGCGGCCGTACCGCGCTCCCTGATCGACCGGACGGCGCTGCTCGGCCCGGTCGAGCGGATCGCGGACCGCATGGCCGCCTACGCGGCGGCCGGCGTCACCACCCTCACGCTCTCCCCGGCCGGTTTCACCCTGGACGAGCGGGTCGCGGCGCTGCGGGCGGGCGTCGAGGCCCTGGAGCGGGCCGGGCTCGCCTGACCGACCGCGGGGGAGGGCGGGGAGAAAGCCCACGGCCGTGGTGGGGGCTCGGGGGTCTTCCCCGCCACGGCCGTCACGCAGCTCAACGCGCCACCGCCCCCGGAGTTACGGCCCCGGCCTCACTCCTTCGGCCGAGCCCGCGCCCTCCTCCGGTGCGCGCGCCGGGTCGGCCGTGCCGGCCGCCGGGGCCGGTGCGCTACATCCAGCCCCGGCGCTTGAACAGCCGGTAGAGGCCGAAGACGGTCCCCACCATGAGGACGATCACCGCGGGATACGACCATTCCCAGTGCAGTTCGGGCATGTGGTCGAAGTTCATGCCGTAGATCCCCGCGACCATCGTCGGGACCGCGGCCATGGCGGCCCAGGCGGAGATCTTCCGCATGTCGTCGTTCTGCCGCACCCCCATCTGCGCCAGATGGGCCGACAGCACGTCCGACAGCAGCCGGTCGAGCCCTTCGACCTGCTCGTTGGCACGGGTGAGGTGGTCGTTGACGTCCCGGAAGAACGGCTGGGAGCGCTCGTTCACGAACGGCACCGTGCCGGCCGTCAGGCGGGACATCGGCCCCGCCAGCGGCCCGCTGGCCCGCCGGAACTCCAGGACCTGCCGCTTGGCCGTGTAGATCCGCTCGGCCGTGCTGCCCGCCTTGCCGCCGGTCGGCGCGAACACGTCGGCCTCCAGCTCCTCCAGGTCCACCTGGAGCTCCCCGGCCACGTCGATGTAGTGATCCACGATCGCGTCGCTCACCGCGTACAGCACCGCCGTCGGACCGTGCCGGAGCACCTCGGGATCGGCCTCCAGGCGTTTGCGCACGGCGGCCAGCGGGGCGCCCTCGCCGTGCCGGACCGTCACCACGAACGAGTCGCCCATGAAGACCATCAGCTCGCCCGAGGTGACCCGGTCGCTCTCCGGTTCGTAGACCACCGGCTTGAGCACCGCGAACAGCGAGTCGTCGTAGACCTCCAGCTTGGGTCGCTGATGTGCCTTCAGGGCGTCCTCGACCGCGAGCGGATGCAGCGCGAACTCGGCCGTCACGTGCTCGAATTCGGCGTGGGTCGGTTCGTGCAGGCCCACCCACAGGAAGGCGTCGCCCGTCGCCCGGGCCTCGGCGAGGGCCTGCGAGAGGTCGGCGGGGCCGTCGGTACGGCGCCCGTCCCGGTAGAGGGCGGAGTCCACGATCACGCGCCGTATTCTCCCCCGCCCGTTCCCGCCCCGCACTTCCGCCGTGTCCCGTGCCGCCTGCCGCGCACCCGCGCCTCCGTCCGTAGCCGTCCGTCCTCCGCCCGTACCCGCGCCTCCCGTCCCCACACCAGGCGGCGCCCGGCGGCCCCGGCCGGCGAGCGGTGGCCCCGTCCCCGCCCCGCGCGCGCGGCACGCCGCTTACGCTGGCGGACATGGCCACGCTGATCCTCGTCCGGCACGGACGCTCCACCGCCAACACCTCCGCGGTCCTCGCCGGGCGCACCCCCGGCGTCGCCCTCGACGAGCGCGGGGTCGCGCAGGCCGCCGCCCTGCCCGGGCGCCTCGCGGACGTCCCCCTCGCCGCCGTCGTCTCCAGCCCGCTCCAGCGCTGCCGGGAGACCGTACGGCCGCTCCTGGACGCCCGGCCCGGCCTGCCGCTCCACATCGAGGAGCGGATCAACGAGTGCGACTACGGCGACTGGTCGGGACGCAAGCTCGCCGAACTGGCCGACGAGCCCCTCATGCAGATCGTCCAGGCCCACGCCTCCGCCGCCGCCTTCCCCGGCGGCGAGTCCATGCGCGGCATGCAGGCCCGCGCCGTCGAGGCCGTACGGGACTGGAACGCGCGCGTGGAGGCCGAGCACGGCGAGGACGCCGTCTACGCCATGTGCTCCCACGGCGACATCATCAAGTCCCTCGTCGCCGACGCGCTCGGACTCCATCTCGACCTCTTCCAGCGCGTCCACGTCGACCCGTGCTCGGTCACGGTCATCCGCTACACCCGGCTGCGGCCCTTCCTCGTCCGGCTCGGCGACACCGGCGACTTCGCGGCCCTCGCCCCGCGCGAGACGCCCGGCGACGGCGGGGCGGCGGAGGTCGGGGGCGGCGCGGGCGCACCGTGATCCCTTCCCGCAGTAGGGTGGACGCGCCGCTGTAACGACGTCGAGACGCAAGGGAGCCGGGAACGTGTCCCGTCAGGTGTTCCTCTACGACCCACCGGAGCGTTTCGTGGCCGGTACGGTCGGGCTGCCTGGCCGCCGTACCTTCTTCCTCCAGGCCTCCGCGGCCGGCCGGGTCACCAGCGTCGCTCTGGAGAAGGCACAGGTCGCGGCCCTCGCCGAGCGCATCGACGAACTCCTCGACGAGGTGGTGCGCCGCACCGGGGGCAACGCCCCGGTCCCGGCCGTCGCCCCCGCCGACATCGCGGACACCGCCCCCCTCGACGTGCCCGTCGAGGAGGAGTTCCGGGTCGGCACCATGGCGCTCGCCTGGGACGGCGAGGAGCAGCGCATGATCGTGGAGGCGCAGGCGCTCGTCGAACTCGACGCGGACTCCGAGGAGGACCTCGCCGCCGCCGAGGAACGGCTGCTCCAGGACGAGGAGAACGGTCCGCCGATGCTCCGCGTGCGCCTCACCGGCGCCCAGGCGCGGGCGTTCGCGAAGCGCGCCCTGGACGTGGTGAACGCCGGCCGGCCGCCGTGCCCCCTGTGCAGCCTGCCGCTCGACCCCGAAGGCCACGTGTGCCCCCGCCAGAACGGGTACCGTCGCGGAGCATGAGCAGCAGCAGCCCCGAGACCCTGCCGGCCGTCGAACTGCTCGCCCGCGGTGAGCTGACCGTCCGCGGCCGGGTCCGCGAGGCGTCGAACGCGGTGCTGTACTGCTCCGTCGCCCACGAGGGCCGCGAGGCCGCCTGCGTCTACAAGCCGGTCGCGGGGGAGCGGCCCCTGTGGGACTTTCCCGACGGCACGCTCGCGCAGCGCGAGGTCGCCGCCTACGAGATCTCCGAGGCGACCGGCTGGGGCCTCGTCCCGCCGACCGTGCTCCGGGACGGACCGTACGGCGAGGGCATGGTCCAGCTGTGGATCGAGGCCGACCCGGAGGCGCGGCTCCTCGCGCTCACCGAGGACGCGGAGCCGGGCGAGGGCTGGAGGGCGGTCGGACCGGCCGAGGTCGGGGAGGGTCGCACCGCGCTCCTCGTCCACGCCGACAGCCCCGAACTGCGGCGGCTCGCCGTTCTGGACGCCGTCATCAACAACGGCGACCGCAAGGGCGGGCACCTGCTGCCCGCCCCGGACGGACGGCTGTACGGCATCGACCACGGGGTGACCTTCCACGTGGACGACAAGCTGCGGACCCTGCTGTGGGGCTGGGCGGGGGAGGAACTGCCCGCCGAGGCCCTGGAGGTCCTCGACGGGCTCGGACGTGCCCTGGTCCCGGGCGAGCCGCTCGCGGGACGGCTGTCCCGGCTGCTCACCGCCGCCGAGATCGAGGCGCTGCGAGGCAGGGTCGGGGCGCTGCGGGAGCACCGGCGGCATCCGGTGCCGTCAGGGCAGTGGCCCGCCATCCCCTGGCCGCCGGTCTGAGCGCCCCCCGCGGGAGCGCCGGCGCGGCGTGGTCCGGACCTGACGTACTGCGCCGGGGTCGGTGGTCCGGGCGGCGAGGCGTCCGTCACACTCGGGTCGTGGCCCTAGGGTTTCGGCCACTTCTCCGGCCCGGGGGCGGGCCCCTGGGGGGTATGCACGCGCGGCCCTGACGTGCAAGACCGCCTAATCGGTCAAGATCTCTCCTCCGGTTCGTATCCGGAACGGCTGTCCGGTTACGCTCGGGTCATGCATGCCTGGCCCGCTTCTGAGGTCCCCGCCCTTCCCGGCAAGGGCCGCGACCTCCGGATCCACGACACCGCGACCGGCGGACGAGTGACCCTCGCCCCCGGCCCCGTCGCCCGTCTCTACGTCTGCGGCATCACGCCCTACGACGCGACCCACATGGGTCACGCGGCGACCTACAACGCGTTCGACCTCGTTCAGCGCGTGTGGCTCGACACCAAGCGGCAGGTGCACTACGTCCAGAACGTGACGGACGTGGACGACCCCCTCCTGGAGCGCGCGATCCGCGACGGCATCGACTGGACCGGCCTCGCCGAGCGCGAGACCGCCCTCTTCCGCGAGGACATGACGGCCCTGCGGATGCTGCCGCCGCAGCACTACATCGGAGCGGTCGAGGCCATACCCGGCATCGTTCCGCTCGTCGAGCGGCTGCGTGACTCCGGCGCGGCCTACGAACTCGACGGCGACATCTACTTCTCCGTCGACGCCGACCCGCACTTCGGCTCGGTCTCGCACTACGACGCCGACCTGATGCGCCACCTCTCCGCCGAGCGCGGCGGCGACCCGGACCGTCCGGGCAAGAAGAACCCGCTGGACCCGATGCTGTGGATGGCCGCCCGCGAGGGCGAGCCGAGCTGGGACGGCGGCACCCTCGGCCCCGGCCGTCCCGGCTGGCACATCGAGTGCGTCGCCATCGCCCTCGACCACCTCGGCATGGGCTTCGACGTGCAGGGCGGCGGATCCGACCTGATCTTCCCGCACCACGAGATGGGCGCCTCGCACGCCCAGAGCCTCACCGGCGAGTACCCGATGGCCAAGGCGTACGTCCACGCCGGCCTGGTGGCCCTCGACGGGGAGAAGATGTCGAAGTCCAAGGGCAACCTGGTCTTCGTCTCCGCGCTCCGCCGCCAGGGCGTCGACCCGGCCGCCATCCGGCTCTCGCTCCTCTCCCACCACTACCGCGCCGACTGGGAGTGGACCGACCAGGTCCTCCAGGACGCCGTGGACCGCCTCGGCCGCTGGCGCGCCGCGGTCTCCCGCCCCGACGGCCCCTCCGCGGACGCCCTCGTCGAGGAGCTCCGCGAGGCGCTCGCCGACGACCTCGACACCCCGAAGGCGCTCGCGGCGGTCGACCGCTGGGCCGCGCTCCAGAACGCGGAGGGCGGTACGGACGAGTCCGCGCCCGGTCTCGTCTCGCGCGCCGTCGACGCCCTCCTGGGTGTCGCCCTGTAATCCGAGCCCTGCCGGCACTCGTTGGTGCAACCGCCCCCGGACTTCCGCGTGAAGTCCGGGGGCGGTTCCTTTTTGTCCTGTCGGGCTGCGCGATTCTGCGCTAAAGAAGCCCCATGCAATCATCACTGCGCATGAGAGCTGCTGTCGCCGGTGCACTGATCGGGCTCCTCGCCGCCGTCGCCGCACCCGGCGGCACCGCGGCGGCCGGCCCCGCCGAGCGACCCTCGGCCGCCCCTGAGGCCCCGGACGCCCCCGAGCCCCTGGACACCCCCGACTCCACCGTCGGCGACCTCACCGGCTTCACCGCCGACGGCGCCGTCTACCGGCTCGACGCCGGCGCCGCCAAGGCCCGGGTCAGCTTCGTCACCGCCGACACCTTCCGCGTCGAACTCGCCCCCGACGGCACCTTCACCGACCCCACCGGCACCGACATCGTCCTGCCCCAGGGCCCGCCCCCGGTCACCCGCTGGCGCGACCTCGGCGACCGCTACGAGCTGTCCACCGCCAAGGTCACCGTCCGCGTCACCAAGAAGCCCCTCCGCTTCGCCGCCGTCCGCCCCGACGGCACCCCGCTCTGGGCCGAGACCCGGGGCATCGGCTGGAGCGCGGACCGCACCGTCCAGACCCTCGCGCGCGGCGCCGCCGAGCAGTTCTACGGCGCCGGCATGCAGAACGGTCGGGGCAACACCACCCACCGCGGCAGGACCGTCGAGGTCGGCGTCGACTACAACTGGAACGACGGCGGCCACCCCAACTCCGTGCCGTTCTACCTCTCCTCGGCCGGCTACGGCGTCTACCGCAACACCTACGCCCCCAACACCTACGCCTTCACCGATCCCGTCACCACCACCGCGAAGGAACGGCGCTTCGACGCCTACTACTTCACCGGCACCGGCCGCGACGCCCTCAAGGACGTCATCGGCCAGTACACCAGCCTCACCGGAAAACCGTTCCTGCCGCCCGTCTACGGCCTGGAGATCGGCGACGCCGACTGCTACCTCCACAACGCCAACCGCGGCGAACGCCACACCCTCGACGCACTGAAGGTCGCCGACGACTACGTGCGGCACGACATGCCCAACGGCTGGATGCTCGTCAACGACGGTTACGGCTGCGGTCACGAGAACCTCGCCGAGACCGCCACCGGACTCGGCGAGCGCGGCATGAAGCTCGGCCTGTGGACCGAGGACGGCCTCGACAGGCTCGGCGAGCAGGTCCGCGCCGGCCAGCGGGTCGCCAAACTCGACGTCGCCTGGGTCGGCCCCGGCTACAAGTTCGCCCTCGACGGCTGCAAGGACGCCCACGCCGGCATCGAGGCCCACAGCGACGCCCGCGGCTTCACCTGGGCCCCCGAGAGCTGGTCCGGCGCCCAGCGCTGCGGCGTCCAGTGGTCCGGTGACCAGGCCGGCAGCTGGGAGTACATCCGCTGGCAGATCCCCACCTACGCGGGCGCCTCCCTGTCCGGCCTCGCCTACACCACCGGCGACGTCGACGGCATCTTCGGCGGCAGCGCCAGGACGTACACCCGCGACCTCCAGTGGAAGACCTTCCTGCCCGTCACCATGACGATGGACGGCTGGGCCGCCCACGACAAGCAGCCCTTCCGGTACGGCGAGCCCTACACGAGCGTCAACCGGGCCTCCCTCAAGCTGCACGAGGCCCTGCTCCCGTACATCTACAGCCACGCCCACCGCGCCACGAAGACCGGCGTGGGCCTCGCCCGCCCGCTCGTCCTGGAGTACCCGGACGACCCGGTGGCCGCCTCCGACGCCGCGAAGTACGAGTTCCTCAGCGGCGAGGACTTCCTCGTCGCCCCCGTGTACCGGGACACCACCGAACGGGACGGCATATACCTGCCCCGGGGCACCTGGATCGACCACTGGAACGGCCGCACCTACCGGGGACCGGTCACGATCGACGACTACAGCGCCCCGCTCGACACCCTGCCCCTCTTCGTCCGGGCGGGAGCCGTCGTCCCCCTGTGGCCGGGGGGCATCCGCTCGTACACCGACCGGGCCCCCGGCGACCCGATCGCCTGGGACGTCTACCCGAGCGGCCGGTCCTCCTTCGAGCTGTACGAGGACGACGGCGTCACCCGCGAACACCGCTCCGGCCGGTACGCCCTCCAGCGCGCCGAGGTCAGCGCCCCCACGTCCGGCCCCGGCGACGTCTCCGTCCGGATCGGCCCGAGCACCGGCACGTACACCGGCAAGCCGGCCGCCCGCCCGTACCACTTCACCGTCCACACCGGCGACGCCCCCGGGGCGGTCCGGCTCGACGGGCGGCCGCTGCCCGCCCACGCCTCCCGCGCCGCCTTCGACGCGGCCCCGCGGGGCTGGTGGTACGACCGCGACGAGCGCGGGGGAGTGGTCCGCGTCAAGACCGCCGCCCTGCCCACCGACCGCGGCTTCCAGCTGCTCCTGACCGACACCAGCGCCGTCGGCGGCGCCGTGCCGGGCGCCTCTGCCACCCTCGCGGCGCCCACCGGCCAGGAGCTCGGCGCCGGCGTGCCCGGCACCGTCGCCGTGGACGTCACCGCCGGCGGCCGGGACGCCACCGACGTCCGGGTCTCCCTCGCCCTCCCCGAGGGCTGGCGGGCCGAACCGGCCGCACCGGTCGACCGCGTCCCGGCCGGCACCACCCGCCGGGTCGAGCTGGCCGTCACCCCCGCCCCGGACGCCCGCCCCGGCGAGGCCACGCTCACCGCCTCCGTCCGCCACCGGGCGGCCGGCACCGACCGGACCGCGACCCAGCGGTTCGCGGTCGGGGTGATGCCCCCGCCGCCGACCGCCGACGCGTGGGCGAGCGACCTCGTCTGGCTGCGCTCCACCAACGGCTGGGGCCCGCCCGAACGCGACCGCTCCAACGGCGAGTCCGGCGCCGCCGACGGCCGCACGCTCACCCTGGCCGGGAAGACCTACGCCAAGGGCATCGGCGCCCACGCCGACTCCGACATCGAGGTGTACCTCGGCGGCCGGTGCACCACCTTCGGCGCCGACGTCGGCATCGACGACGAGATCGACGGGTACGGCGAGGTGGCCTTCTCCGTCGAGGCCGACGGCAGGGTCCTGTGGACCTCGCCCCGCCTCACGGGCGCCTCCGCCCCCGTCCCCGCGCACGTCGACGTGACCGGCGCCCGCCACGTCCGGCTGAAGGTCACCGACACCAACGGCTCCAAGAGCGGTGACCACGCGGACTGGGCGGCGGCCCGGTTCACCTGCGCCTGACGCACCGAGCCGTGCCCCCGGCAGCCGCCGGCCCGGGACACGGCGAAGGGGCGCCCCGACCGGGGCGCCCCCTCCTCTTTCGTACCGTCACTCCTCCTCGGAGCCGCCGTCCTCGCCGTCCGGCCGCGGCGGGCCGTCCGGCCCGGCCTGGTCGTCCTGGACCGTCTCGGCCGGCGGCTCGGCACCCGGTACCGCCTCCGGCCCCGGCTGGTCCGGCTTCGGCGGGCGGGTGCGCCCGCCGGCCGCGTCCCGGAGGTACGAGGTGTCGCCGCCCTCCGTGGCCACTCCGGGGCCCGGACCGGGAGCGCCGGGGCCCGCACCGGGGTCCCGCCGCCGCAGATAGCGCTCGAACTCCCGGGCGATGGCCTCGCCCGAGGCCTCGGGCAGCTCGGCGGTGTCCCGGGCCTCCTCCAGCGTCTGCACGTACTCGGCGACCTCGCTGTCCTCGGCCGCCAGCTGGTCCACGCCCAGCTGCCAGGCCCGCGCGTCCTCCGGCAGCTCGCCCAGCGGGATGCGCAGCCCGATCAGGTCCTCCAGGCGGTTCAGCAGCGCCAGCGTCGCCTTCGGGTTCGGCGGCTGCGACACGTAGTGCGGCACCGCCGCCCACAGGCTGACCGCCGGCACCCCCGCGTGCGTGCACGCCTCCTGGAGGATGCCGACGATGCCGGTCGGACCCTCGTACCGGGTCTCCTCCAGGTCCATGGTCCGGGCCAGGTCCGGATCGGAGGTCACACCGCTGACCGGCACCGGCCGGGTGTGCGGGGTGTCGCCCAGCAGCGCGCCGAGGATCACCACCATCTCCACGCCCAGCTCGTGGGCGAAGCCCAGCAGCTCGTTGCAGAAGGACCGCCAGCGCATCGAGGGCTCGATCCCCCGCACCAGCACCAGGTCACGGGGCTTGTCCCCGCCGACCCGCACCACGGAGAGCCGGGTCGTCGGCCAGGTGATCTTCCGGACGCCGTTGTCCAGGAAGACCGTCGGCCGGTTCACCTGGAAGTCGTAGTAGTCCTCGGCGTCGAGCGCCGCGAAGACCTCGCCCTTCCATTCCCGGTCCAGATGGGCGACCGCGGTGGAGGCGGCGTCGCCGGCGTCGTTCCAGCCCTCGAACGCGGCCACCATGACCGGGTCGATCAGCTCGGGAACCCCCTCGAGCTCGATCACCCAGCGCCTCCTTTTCGAAGTTCCTGTCGTACGGACCAACCTTACGGCTTTCCGGCGGCCCGCCCGCAGCCCCCGTACTTCCCCGCAGGCCCGTGCGGCCTTGATCGGCTACCCAGGATCGGACCGCCCCACACGGCACGCCCGAGGGGCGGCCCCTCCAGGAGGAACCGCCCCTCTTCGTAAGGGAGTTACTTCCGCAGCATCGACTCGACCCCGGCGCGGATCTCGTCCGTCGCGAGACCGCGGATGGTCAGCGTCGTCCGGCGGCGCAGCACGTCGTCCGCCGTCTCGGCCCACTCGTGGTCCCGGGCGTAGGCGACCTGAGCCCAGATCTCCGGGGCGTCGGGGTGGATCCGGCGGGCCAGCTCCGGGTTCTCGTTCGCCATCCGGGCGATCTCGAAGGAGAGCGAGCCGTAGTGCGTCGCCAGGTGCTTGGCGGTGTCGGCGGCCATGCGGGGGCCGGGCGCCGGGCCGTCGACCAGCAGCCGGTGGGCGACCGCGTTCGGGTTGGCGATGCCGGGCAGCGGCAGCCGCTTCGGCAGCGCCGACACCGGCTCGTAGTCCTCGCCGAGCGGGTGGCCCGGGAGCGACTCCAGCTTCTTCATGATCGTGCGGCCGATGTGACGGAACGTGGTCCACTTGCCGCCGGCCACCGACAGCATGCCGCCCCGGCCCTCGGTCACCACGGTCTCCCGCTTGGCCTTGGAGGTGTCGCCGGGACCGCCGGGCAGCACCCGCAGGCCCGCGAAGGCGTAGGTGATGAGGGAGCGGTCGAGCTGCTGGTCCCGTATGGAGAAGGCGGCCTCGTCCAGGATCTGGGTGATGTCCTTGTCGTTGACCGCGACCTCGGCCGGGTCGCCCTCGTACTCCTCGTCCGTGGTGCCGAGGAGCAGCATGTCCTCCCACGGCAGGGCGAAGGTGATCCGGTACTTGTCGATGGGCGTCGCCAGCGCCGCCTTCCACGGGGCGGTGCGCTTGAGGACGAGGTGGGCGCCCTTGGACAGGCGGATGGAGGGGGCCGCGTTCGGGTCCTCCATCTTCCGCAGGTGGTCGACCCAGGGGCCGGTGGCGTTGAGCACCAGACGGGCGGTGACGCCGAACTCCTCGCCGGACAGGCGGTCCCGCAGCTCGGCTCCGGTGACCCGGCCGCGGGTGAAGCGGAGCCCGGTGACCTCGGCGTGGTTGAGGACGACCGCGCCGGCGTCGACGGCGGCGCGGACCGTCATCAGCGCCATGCGGGCGTCGTTCATCTGGTCGTCGCCGTAGACGGCCACGGCCTTGAGGTTGTCCGTGCGCAGCTCCGGCACGTCCTGCGCCGCCTTGGCGGGGGAGAGGAGGTGGCCGACGCCGTCGCCGAAGGCGGACAGCGCGGAGTACGCGAAGACACCGGCGCCCAGCTTGGCGGCGCCGTGCGGGCCGCCCTTGTAGACGGGCAGGTAGAAGGTGAGCGGGTTGGACAGGTGGGGGGCCACCTGGCGGGAGACGGCGCGCCGCTCGAAGTGGTTCTCGGCGACGAGCTTCACCGCGCCGGTCTGCAGGTAGCGCAGGCCGCCGTGGAGCAGCTTGGACGAGGCCGAGGAGGTGGCGCCGGCGAAGTCGCCGGCGTCCACCAGGGCCACCCGCAGACCGGCCTGCGCGGCGTGCCAGGCGGTGGAGATCCCCAGGATGCCGCCGCCGATCACCAGGAGGTCGTACGTCGCCTTGGCAAGCTGCTCTCTGGTCTCGGCGCGGGTCGGGAGCGAACCGGCGGCGGGGCGTGCTCCGAGGGCGGGAACGGTCTGCGGGGTGGTCATCTCGAATTACTCCTCGTCAGTTCTCTTCTTCGAGCCAGCCCATGGAGCGTTCAACGGCCTTCAGCCAGCTCTTGTACTCGCTGTCACGCTTCTCGGCGTCCATGCGAGGGGTCCATTCGGCCGCGCGGCGCCAGTTGGCGCGCAGGGCGTCGGTGTCCGGCCAAAAGCCGACGGCCAGGCCGGCGGCGTAGGCGGCGCCGAGGCAGGTGGTCTCGGCGACCATGGGGCGCACCACGGGGGCGTCCAGGAAGTCCGAGAGGGTCTGCATCAGCAGGTTGTTGGAGGTCATGCCGCCGTCGACCTTCAGCGCGGTCAGCTCGACGCCGGAGTCCTTCGTCATGGCGTCGGTGATCTCGCGGGTCTGCCAGGCGGTGGCCTCCAGGACGGCACGGGCGATGTGCGCCTTGGTGACGTACCGGGTGAGACCGGCGATGACACCACGGGCGTCGGAGCGCCAGTAGGGGGCGAAGAGGCCGGAGAAGGCCGGCACGAAGTAGGCGCCGCCGTTGTCCTCGACCGAGGAGGCGAGGGTCTCGATCTCGGCGGCGGACTTGATCAGGCCCATCTGGTCGCGCATCCACTGGACGAGCGAGCCGGTGACGGCGATCGAGCCCTCCAGGGCGTAGACCGGCTTCTGGTCGCCGATCTGGTAGCCGACCGTGGTCAGCAGGCCGCTGTAGGAGTTGATGATCTTGTCACCGGTGTTCATCAGCATGAAGGTGCCGGTGCCGTACGTGGACTTGGCCTCGCCCTCGGCGAAGCAGGTCTGGCCGAAGAGGGCGGCCTGCTGGTCGCCGAGCGCGGAGGCGACCGGGACGCCGTCGAGGACGCCGCCCTTGACCGTGCCGTACACCTCGGCGGAGGAGCGGATCTCCGGCAGCACGGCGGCCGGGATCTCCATCGACGACAGGATGCGCTCGTCCCAGGCCATGTCGTGGAGGTTCATCAGCATGGTGCGGGAGGCGTTGGTGACGTCGGTGACGTGGACGCCGCCGTCGACACCGCCGGTGAGGTTCCAGATGACCCAGGAGTCCATGGTGCCGAAGAGGATCTCGCCGCGCTCGGCGCGCTCGCGCAGGCCCTCGACGTTGTCCAGCAGCCAGCGGACCTTGGGGCCGGAGAAGTAGCTCGCCAGCGGCAGGCCGGTCTCGCGGCGGAAGCGGTCCTGGCCGACGTTGCGGCCGAGCTCCTTGCAGAGGGTGTCGGTGCGGGTGTCCTGCCACACGAGGGCGTTGTGGACGGGCTCACCGGTGTTCCTGTCCCAGAGCAGGGTGGTCTCGCGCTGGTTGGTGATGCCGATGGCCTTGACGTCGGCGGAGGTGATGCCCGCCTTGTCGAGGGCGCCCGCGACGACCTCCTGGACGTTGGTCCAGATCTCGGCGGCGTCGTGCTCCACCCAGCCCGGCTTCGGGAAGATCTGCTCGTGCTCCTTCTGGTCGACCGAGACGATCCGGCCGTCCTTGTCGAAGACGATGCAGCGGGAGGAGGTGGTGCCCTGGTCGATGGCCGCGATGAAGGGGCCCGCGGTGTGTGCGTCGGTCACGATGTGCTCCAAGGGAAGTCTGGAAGAGGACGGCTCAGGCGAACGCGAGGGAGTAGATACCCGCGGCGAGGGCTCCACCGATCAGCGGTCCCACGACCGGGACCCAGGCGTAGCTCCAGTCGGAGCCGCCCTTGTTCGGCAGCGGCAGCAGGGCGTGCACGATGCGCGGACCGAGGTCACGGGCCGGGTTGATCGCGTACCCGGTCGGGCCGCCGAGCGAGAGGCCGATCGAGACCACGACGAAGGCCGTGATCAGGGCGCCGAGGACGCCGAGGCCCTTGCCGCTGTCGTTGAGGCCCTGCGTGAGCACGGCGAGGACCAGGACGACGGTGCCGATGATCTCGGTGGCGAGGTTCTGCCAGGCGCTGCGGATCTCCGGACCGGTGGAGAAGATGCCCAGCACCGGACCGGGGCCCTCGATCGGCTTCTCGCCCACGGTCCCGGGGTCGGTGAGGTGGGCCCGGAACTGTCCGTAGTACGCCACCCAGACCAGCGCGGCGCCGATCATCGCGCCGAGGAACTGGCCGGCGAAGTAGACGGGTACGTCACTCCAGTCGCCGTCCTTGAGCGCGATGCCGACCGTCACGGCGGGGTTCAGATGGGCTCCGGAGAGGGAAGCCGTCATGTAGACGGCCGTCATCACGGCGAAGCCCCACCCGAAGGTGATCGCGAGCCAGCCCGCACCACGGGCCTTCGAGCTCTTGAGCGTCACGGCGGCGCAGACACCGCCGCCGAGAAGAATGAGTACGGCGGTACCGATGGTCTCGCCGAGGAAGATGTCGGAGCTGGACACCCGCGACTCCTTTGTCCTTCGTCCAGGGGGAAGGCGAACTCCGGGTTTCTCCGGTGGTCCGCGCCCTCGTGGGGAGGGCGTTTCCGGCCCTTGGCACTGCCACACTCTAACGTGTATTGCCGGTAGCTGTTCGACAATGCCGACCGATGAACGGAAGTTTTGCCCTCTGGTTAACAGCGCGTCAAGGCCCTGGGAAGTGAAAAACCCGCCGATAACGCGATCGTTACCGGCGGGTTCGAGACAGCCGTCCGCAGCGTACGGGGGCGGTGGCCGTGCGTGTCAGAAGCGGCGGGCCCCCAGGTCCCGGGAGACCGCGCGGGCGCAGTCCCGCACGGCCGCCACCAGCTCCGGCCGCAGCTCCCCGTCCGGACACACCCGCTCCACGGCGCCGGTGACCGCCACCGCCCCCACCGGCATCCGCCGCCGGTCGTGGATCGGCGCGGCCACCGAGGCCACGCCCTCCCAGGTCTCCTCCACGTCCGCGGCCCAGCCCCGCGCCCGCGTCATGTCGAGCAGCTCCTCGAAGGACCCGAGCTCCGTCGTCGTGCGGGGGGTGAACGCCTCCCGCTCCGCCTCCACGGCCTCGCTGTGCGCCACCGGGTCGTACGCGGACAGGACCTTGCCCAGGGCCGTGGAGTGCAGCGGCTGCATGGCCCCCACCTCCAGGACCTGGCGGCTGTCGTCGGGCCGGAAGACGTGGTGCACGATCAGCACGCCCTGCTGGTGGAGCACCCCCAGGTGCACGCTCTCGCCGCTGGACCGGGCCAGGTCGTCCGTCCACACCAGCGCGCGGGCGCGCAGCTCGTGCACGTCCAGATAGCTGTTGCCCAGCCGCAGCAGCTCCGCGCCCAGCTGGTACCGGCCCGAGGCCGGCTCCTGCTCCACGAAGCCCTCGGCCTGGAGGGTGCGCAGGATGCCGTGGGCGGTCCCCTTGGCCAGCCCGAGCGAGGACGCGATGTCGGACAGGCCGAGCCGGCGCTCGCCGCCCGCGAGCAGTCGCAGCATCGCCGCCGCCCGTTCAAGCGACTGGATGTTCTTCGCCATCGCCCGGCCTTTCTCCCTCATCTGTGCTGTTCGACAATGCTGAACACTATCGGTCCATGCCGACCTTGCGTCACACCTGACAGTGTCGGTGAAGAAGGGGCCGTACCGGGAGTCCTCGCACACAGGATGCCGTCCGCCCCGTGGGACGCCGTGTCCACCCCGGGCGGCTCGCGGTTACGCTGACCCCGTGCACGCTCCCCCGAGCGTGCAAAGCCGACAGCCGTCGCATCCCAGGGAGCACATCCATGGCCTCGTTGCCGACCCCTTCCGCCGACAGCCGCACCCGTGCCGAGACGCTGCGCGCGGCGCTCGCGAGCCGCGTCGTCGTCGCCGACGGCGCCATGGGCACCATGCTCCAGGCCCAGGACCCCACTCTCGAGGACTTCCAGAACCTCGAAGGCTGCAACGAGATCCTGAACGTCACCCGGCCCGACATCGTCGCCTCGGTCCACCGCGAGTACTTCGCCGCCGGCGTCGACTGCGTCGAGACCAACACCTTCGGCGCCAACCACTCCGCCCTCGGCGAGTACGACATCTCCCCGCGCGTCCACGAGCTGTCCGAGGCCGGTGCCCGCATCGCCCGCGAGGTCGCCGACGAGGTCACGGCCTCCGACGGCCGGCAGCGGTGGGTCCTCGGCTCCATCGGCCCCGGCACCAAGCTGCCGACCCTCGGCCACGCCCCGTACACCGTCCTGCGCGACGCCTACCAGCGGAACGCCGAGGGCCTGCTCACCGGCGGCGCCGACGCCCTGCTGATCGAGACCACCCAGGACCTCCTCCAGACCAAGGCCTCCGTCATCGGCGCCCGCCGCGCCCTCGACGCCCTCGGCGCCGACGTCCCGGTCATCGTCTCCGTCACCGTGGAGACCACCGGCACGATGCTCCTCGGCTCCGAGATCGGCGCCGCCCTGACGGCTCTGGAGCCGCTCGGCATCGACATGATCGGCCTGAACTGCGCCACCGGCCCGGCCGAGATGAGCGAGCACCTGCGCTATCTCGCCCGCCACTCGCGCATCCCGCTCTCGGTGATGCCCAACGCCGGCCTGCCCGTCCTCACCGCCGACGGCGCCCACTACCCCCTGACCCCGGCCGAGCTGGCCGACGCCCAGGAGACCTTCGTCCGCGAGTACGGGCTCTCCCTCGTCGGTGGCTGCTGCGGTACGACCCCGGAGCACCTGCGGCAGGTCGTGGAGCGCGTCCGCGGCCTCACCCCGGCGCCGCGCGACCCGCGCCCCGAGCCGGGCGCCGCCTCCCTGTACCAGACCGTGCCGTTCCGGCAGGACACCTCGTACCTGGCGATCGGGGAGCGGACGAACGCCAACGGGTCGAAGAAGTTCCGCGAGGCGATGCTGGAGGGCCGCTGGGACGACTGCGTCGAGATGGCCCGGGACCAGATCCGCGAGGGCGCGCACATGCTCGACCTCTGCGTGGACTACGTGGGCCGCGACGGTGTCGCCGACATGGAGGAGCTGGCCGGCCGTTTCGCCACCGCCTCCACCCTCCCCATCGTCCTGGACTCCACCGAGGTGGAGGTCATCCGCGCCGGCCTGGAGAAGCTCGGCGGCCGGGCCGTCATCAACTCCGTCAACTACGAGGACGGCGACGGCCCCGAGTCCCGTTTCGCCAAGGTCACCCGGCTGGCGCAGGAGCACGGCGCCGCGCTCATCGCCCTCACCATCGACGAGGAGGGCCAGGCGCGGACGGTGGAGAAGAAGGTCGAGATCGCGGAGCGGCTCATCGCCGACCTCACCGGCAACTGGGGCATCCACGAGTCGGACATCCTCATCGACACCCTCACCTTCACCATCTGCACCGGCCAGGAGGAGTCCCGCAAGGACGGCATCGCCACCATCGAGGCGATCCGCGAGCTCAAGCGGCGGCATCCGGACGTGCAGACCACGCTCGGCCTGTCCAACATCTCCTTCGGCCTCAACCCGGCCGCGCGCATCCTGTTGAACTCCGTCTTCCTGGACGAGTGCGTCAAGGCGGGCCTGGACTCCGCCATCGTCCACGCGAGCAAGATCCTCCCGATCGCCCGCTTCGACGAGGAGCAGGTCACCACCGCGCTGGACCTGATCTACGACCGGCGGGCCGAGGGCTACGACCCGCTCCAGAAGCTGATGGCCCTCTTCGAGGGCGCCACCGCCAAGTCCCTCAAGGCCGGCAAGGCCGAGGAGCTGGCCGCGCTGCCGCTGGAGGAGCGCCTCAAGCGCCGGATCATCGACGGCGAGAAGAACGGCCTGGAGGCCGACCTCGACGCCGCCCTGGAGACGACGCCCGCGCTCGACATCGTCAACAAGACGCTGCTCGACGGCATGAAGGTGGTCGGCGAGCTGTTCGGCTCCGGCCAGATGCAGCTGCCGTTCGTCCTCCAGTCCGCCGAGGTCATGAAGACGGCCGTCGCCTACCTCGAACCCCACATGGAGAAGTCGGACGACGAGGGCAAGGGCACGATCGTGCTCGCCACCGTCCGCGGCGACGTCCACGACATCGGCAAGAACCTCGTCGACATCATCCTCTCCAACAACGGCTACAACGTCGTCAACATCGGCATCAAGCAGCCCGTCTCCGCCATCCTCGAAGCCGCCGAGGAGCACCGCGCCGACGTCATCGGCATGTCCGGACTCCTCGTGAAGTCGACCGTGATCATGAAGGAGAACCTGGAGGAGCTCAACCAGCGCGACCTGGCCGCCAAGTACCCGGTCATCCTCGGCGGAGCCGCCCTCACCCGCGCCTACGTGGAACAGGACCTCCACGAGATCTACCAGGGCGAGGTCCGCTACGCCCGCGACGCCTTCGAGGGCCTGCGCCTCATGGACGCCCTGATCGCCGTCAAGCGCGGTGTCCCCGGAGCCGTACTCCCCGAGTTGAAGCAGCGCCGGGTCGCCAAGGGCTCCGCCGCGCTCCAGGTGGACGAGCCGGAGCCCGGCGGCCGCTCGGACGTGGCCACCGACAACCCGGTGCCCACCCCGCCCTTCTGGGGCACCCGCGTGGTCAAGGGCATCCCGCTCAAGGACTACGCCTCCTGGCTGGACGAGGGCGCCCTCTTCAAGGGGCAGTGGGGCCTGAAGCAGAGCCGGGCCGGGGACGGACCGACGTACGAGGAGCTGGTGGAGACCGAGGGCCGGCCCCGGTTGCGCGGCTGGCTGGACCGCCTCCACACCGACAATCTGCTGGAGGCGGCCGTCGTCCACGGCTACTTCCCGTGCGTCTCCAAGGGCGACGACCTGATCATCCTGGACGAGGCGGGCAACGAGCGGACCCGCTTCACCTTCCCGCGCCAGCGCCGCGGCCGCCGCCTCTGCCTCGCGGACTTCTTCCGCGCGGAGGACTCCGGCGAGACCGACGTCGTCGGCCTCCAGGTCGTCACCGTCGGCTCCCGGATCGGCGAGGCCACCGCCGAGCTGTTCGCCTCCGACTCCTACCGCGACTACCTGGAGCTCCACGGACTGTCCGTGCAGCTGGCCGAGGCCCTCGCCGAGTACTGGCACGCCCGGGTCCGCGCCGAGCTGGGCTTCGCCGCCGAGGACCCGGCGAACGTGGAGGACATGTTCGACCTCAAGTACCGGGGCGCGCGCTTCTCCCTGGGCTACGGCGCCTGCCCCGACCTGGAGGACCGGGCGAAGATCGCGGAGCTGCTGCGCCCCGAGCGCATCGGCGTGCACCTCTCGGAGGAGTTCCAGCTCCACCCCGAGCAGTCCACCGACGCCATCGTGCTCCACCACCCCGAGGCGAAGTACTTCAACGCGCGCTGAGACCCCCGGGCGGCCGGAGCGCCGCCTTCCCCCGCGCGGGCGCAAATACCGGCGCCCGCGCGGGCGGCGACGTACACTGGTCGGTCCAGTGCAGGCCGGTCCTTCTCCCCACTCCGGGGGAGCGGGGGCCGGCCTTCTCGTCCCTCCATGGAGGTGTGCCGGATGACCAGTACGGTCCCCGCGTCCCTGTTCCGTCCGAACGGCAGCTCCGCGCTGCAGGCGGTCTTCCTCGACATGGACGGGACCCTCGTCGACACGGAGGGCTTCTGGTGGGACGCCGAGGTGGAGGTCTTCGCCGATCTCGGCCACGGGCTGGACGAGGCCTGGCGGGACGTCGTGGTCGGCGGTCCGATGACCCGCAGCGCGGGCTACCTCATCGAGGCCACCGGCGCCGACATCACCCTGGAGGAGCTGACGGTCCTGCTCAACGAGAAGTTCGAGCAGCGCATCGCCCGGGGGGTGCCCCTCATGCCGGGCGCCGAGCGCCTCCTGACCGAGCTCGCCCGGCACGACATCCCCACGGCGCTGGTCTCCGCCTCCCACCGGCGGATCATCGACCGGGTCCTCGCCTCGCTCGGCCCGGACCGCTTCACCCTCACCGTCGCCGGGGACGAGGTCACCCGGACCAAGCCGCACCCGGAGCCGTACCTGACGGCCGCCCGTGGCGTCGGCGCCGATCCGGCCCTCTGCGCCGTCGTGGAGGACACCGCGACGGGCGTGGCGGCCGCCGAGGCCGCCGGATGCCGCGTGGTGGCCGTGCCCTCCGTCGCCCCCATCCCGCCGCTGCCCGGCCGGGTCGTGGTGCGCTCGCTCGAAGAGGTCGACGTACCGTTCCTGCGCACTCTGATCACGGGAATCTGAGGATTTCCTGAGGCTTACCCGCAGTACCCGCGGCACGGGCGATTCCCGCTTTCCCGCACCAAAAACGATCAGGCCATTCACCGTGGACCCGCCACGTGACCTTCGTCACGCAGCGTGCTCGACGGCGGGTGGCCTGAACGCGTTCTCCGTCCGAAAAGCGAGCACAGGGCGACCCCATGTGTCCCGTTTCGATCACCGGCGTCCGCATCGCGCCCCCGCATGACTATCGATCGGCGCGCATCTCTGATCACCCTGCGATTACTCCCGCACCGGGCCCCCGGTCCGGCAATACCCCCGCGCGGACTAATCTTTCGCGAGTACTTCGCCGCATAACCGCGTGCACCGGCGCACACCCACACCGCCGTGAACACAGGAACGATCGCAACATCCCGGCCCGATCGCTCCCGCCCCGACCGGGCGGCCGGCGGCGGAGTGTCCCCAGACCGCTGTACCCCCGCGCCGGGTGAGGAGAACGTCCTTGATGAACCGCAAGACCTTGGTGATGCCGGCCGTGGCCGGACTGCTCGCCCCCCTCCTCGCCGCCTGCGGCGCCTCGGAGGAGAGCAGAGCCATCGTCGTCGGTACCACGGACCAGTTCACGGCCACCGAGGACGCCCCCGCGCCCCTCGACCCGGCCTTCGCCTACGACACCGGCGCCTGGAACATCCTGCGGCAGACCGTCCAGACCCTGCTGCACGTGCCGCGCGGCGGCGGCGAGCCCGTCCCCGAGGCGGCCCGGAGCTGCGGCTTCACCGACAAGGCCAGCGAGAGCTACCGCTGCACCCTGCGCCCCGGCCTCACCTTCGCCGACGGAACTCCCGTCACCGCCGAGGACGTCAAGTACTCCGTCGAGCGCGTCCTGAAGATCAAGTCGGACAACGGCACCGCCGCCCTCCTCTCCAACATCGACACCGTGGAGACCAAGGGCGACGAGATCGTCTTCCACCTCAAGACCCCCGACGCCACCTTCCCGTACAAGCTCTCCACCCCCGTCGCCGGCA
>NZ_JAPSIW010001047.1 GCF_031178505.1 Streptomyces sp.
TCAGTGTGTGATTCACGAGCCCGGCCAGTCTCCCGGTCAAGGTCGGAGACACCGAGGCATCGGCACCGAGCCTCACTCACATGAATGACAAACACAGTGCCTATTCCGGGCTGCGGAGGGTGCCCTCCGATCCGGCTTGGGTGGCAGTCCAACTTCGCTGTCACAGGACAAAGAGCGTGGTGCGGTCAGCTGGCGCCGGAGCGGGCGCGGGCAAGGAGCGCGGCGGGGTCACGGGCGGCTTCGGGTTCGGTGGTGGCGAGCCGGGCCGTGAACGCCAGCTGGTCCATCTCGACGCCGGGGACCAGGCGGACGAGTGCGGCGAGCAGTGCGGCGTGGGCGAGGACCGGCGGCGGCAGGAGGCCGGCGGCGGCTTCGCGGGCGGCCGGGTCGGCGTGGTGGCCGCGGTGCGCGGCCAGGGCGTGGGCGAGCCAGGCGTCGACGTCGGTCTGGACGTATCCGCCGGCTCGCCGGGTCAGCTCGTCGCGCACGGCTTCGTCCCCGTCGCGGGACCCGGTCTGCTCCAGGGCGTGGAGCTCGCGCAGCGCCTGGAGCTCGTCGGCGCGGGCCTCGATCCGCTGCGCCTCGCGTACGGCGGCCTCGCGGTCGGCGGCGAGCTCGGCCTGGACGACGTCGTCGGTGTCCGGGTCGTACATGGTGCCCGGAGCAGCGGCGGCGAGCAGCTGCTCCAGGCGCCCCACTGAGCTCCGCCCGACCGGTCGCGGACGTCGTCGGCCAGGTCCTCGTGGCGGGAGTTCTGCCGTACGTCGAAGCGGGCGAGCCGGCCCGATGCGGAGACCTCCAGCAGCAGCCGACGGCAAGTCGGCCTCGAATTCGCGGGAGGATCAGCACCACACTTCACCGACGCCACTTAGGCTGAATCGTTCCCGGAATCTTCCGGGGCATCACGAGGGGAGAAGCGATCGTGGGGGAGCTGAGCAGCAGGACCGCATTGGTGACGGGCGGCTCACGCGGGATCGGGCGCGCGGTCGCCCTGCGTCTCGCCGCCGAGGGGGCATTGGTCGCGGTCCACTACGGCGGCAACGCCGCGGCCGCCGCGGAGACTGTGGCACAGATCGCCGAAGCCGGCGGCCGGGCGTTCGCGGTACAGGCCCGGTTCGGCGAGAGCGGTGCGGTGGACCGGCTGTTCAAGGAGCTCACCGCCGGGCTGGCGGACCACGGCGCGGACGGCCTGGACATCCTGGTCAACAATGCGGGCATCCACTCGGCCACGTCGATCGGACAGCTCACAGAGGAGGAGTTCGAGCGGCTGCTGGCGATCAACGTGAGCACGCCGATCTTCGTGGTCCAGCGGGCACTGCCGCTACTGCGGGACGGCGGACGGATCGTCAACATGGGGTCGGCGGCCACCCGGATCGCGAATCCTCTCCAGATCGGCTACACCGTCACCAAGGCGGCGCTTGCGGCCCTCGGTCCGTCGCTTGCCAACGAGCTGGGCCGACGTGGGATCACCGTGAACACGGTCGAACCTGGAGTGGTGCTGACCGACATGATCGCCCACTACGCGGAGGTTCCCGAGGCGGTCGCCGGACTTGAGTCCATCACCGCGCTCGGACGGATCGGCGAGCCGGAGGACGTCGCAGACGTGGTGGGCTTCCTGG
>NZ_JAPSIW010001048.1 GCF_031178505.1 Streptomyces sp.
GGGGAGGTACGGGGACGGGATCTAGGACCCGATGACGGGAGGGCGCGGGCCGAGGCGGCGAGGATCCGGTCATCCGCCGGCGTCGGAACGCGCAAGAACGTACAAGACCGGACGCCCGACGGTCTCGTACCGTCCCTGACGTGGCAGAAAAGACAGCACCTCTCGTCATACGGGACGACGGGCCCGCCAAGTCGGACGCCGCCATCGTCCGCGACGCGCTCGGCGTCGGCATCGCCGTCGGACTCTCCGGGTTCGCCTTCGGCGTGACCGCCGCGGGCTCCGGGCTCACCCTGCTCCAGGCCTGTGCGCTCAGCCTGCTGGTGTTCACCGGCGCCTCGCAGTTCGCCCTCGTCGGCGCGCTCGCCGCCGGCGGGAACCCCTTCACCGCCGCCGCCGGAGCCTTCTTCCTGGGCACCCGCAACGCCTTCTACGGCCTGCGCCTCTCCCAGCTCCTTGCCCTGCCCGGGCCCCTGCGGCCCTTCGCCGCACAGTGGGTGATCGACGAGACGACGGCCGTCGCGCTCGCCCAGCCGGACCGGCGGGCCGCGCGCCTCGGCTTCACCGTCACCGGCCTCACGCTGTACGTCCTGTGGAACCTGACCACCCTGCTCGGCGCGCTGGGCGCGGAGGCGCTCGGCGACACGGCGGCCTGGGGCCTCGACGCGGCCGGACCGGCGGTCTTCCTCGCCCTGCTCGCCCCCATGCTGCGGACGGCGACCGAACGGGCCACCGCGGGCCTCGCCGTCCTCCTCGGACTCGGACTGCTCCCCGTGTTGCCCGCCGGCGTCCCCGTCCTCGCGGCCGCCCTGGCCGCCCCCACCGTGCTCTGGCTCCGGGGCCGCCGCGCCCGGCACGACGAGCCGAAGGAGCGGCGCCGGTGAACGTCTGGATCGCGATCGGCCTGACCGCCGCCGCCTGCTACCTGGTCAAGCTCCTCGGCCTCCTCGTCCCGGCGGGCGCCCTGGAACGCCCGCACGTCCGGCGGCTCGCGGCCCTGCTGCCCGTCGCCCTGCTCGCGGCGCTCACCGCCCAGCAGACCTTCGGCCAGGGCACCGGGCTCGTCCTGGACGCCCGCGCCGCCGGGCTCGGCGCGGCGGCCCTCGCCCTCGTCCTGCGGGCCCCCTTCCTGGTCGTCGTGGGCGCCGCCGTCCTCGTCACGGCGGGGGTCCGCGCCCTGGCCGGCTGACCCTCGCGCTCCGAGACGTCCGGCACCCGGGGCGCCACGCGGACGCCCCGGCGGGTGGCCTCAGGACGGGGGCGGGCGGGTCAGCCGATGGGGCGGCCGTGCGCGCGGAGCGTGCGCAGGGCCTCGATCGTGACGATCGGCCGCCACTCCAGGGCGGTGCCGGGCGCCCAGACCCGCCAGGTGACCGGCCACCCCCCGTCCTCCTGCTGGTCGGCCGCGAGACGGTCGAGCGACCGGGCCATCTCCTCGTCCGTGAACCAGCGGCGCGCCAGCGAGTCCGGCACGCGCGCGTAGTCGTGCGGGAAGTGGTGCTCGCCGGGCGCGTAACCCTCCGCGACCGGGTACTCGTCCTGCCGGTCCGGGTCCAGAACGGCGAGCCGCCGCTCCCGGACCAGCCGCCCGAGCCGGTCCGCCGCCTTCTCGGCCCGCGG
>NZ_JAPSIW010001049.1 GCF_031178505.1 Streptomyces sp.
ACACATCCAGGGTCACCAGGTCCCCGTCGGCCACTCCCCTATCGTGCGGCACGGCGATGAGCTCGCGGCACATCCCGGCCAGGTGCTCCTCGATAGCGTCCTTGTCGACCCGGGAGGAAACCTCGTCCTTGTCCGTGATCACCACGATTGCGTTGCGGGCCAGGTCCTCGTACCCGTGGCCGGCGAGCCATTGCAGCGTGTTGCGGGCGCGCTTGGCGCCGCTCACCGCATAGCCGGCGGCGATGATCAGGTTGTCCGCCGACTGCAGGATCCCCTTCATCGCGTTGTGGGTGACGCCGGTGCCGCAGTCGGTCAGCGCCACGGAGTAGTAGCTGCCGATGAGCTTACGGATCCGCAGGTACTCCTCCGCGGTCAGCGAGTCCGACACCTCGGGGTCCTGCTCGCCGGCGACGAGGTGCAGCCGGCCGGAGTGGTGCATGTAGCGGGACAGCTCAGTCAGGGAGTCGATCGAATCGATGTTCTTGAGCAAATCCGTAATGGTCCGCGGCGTCGCCTTCTGGTAGATGCCCTCGCCCAGCGCGCGCTCCACGAGGTCGCCCGAGTCGGGGTTGGCGTCGATGGCACAGGGCGGGTCGCCGCGGAACTCGGCGAGCGTCAAACCCACGCCCACGGTGGTGGAGGTCTTGCCGATGCCGCCCTTGAGACTCAGCACGGCGGTGTTGAAGCTCCCCTGCAGCTGGCGGGAGATGCGGCGGGCGAGCTCTTCCTCCTCGCGCTCCAGCGCGCTGGGGCCCATGTTCCAGGACCCGCCGGTCACCCGGTACAGGAAGCCGCGGAACCCGCGTTTCGGGCGGGGCTTTTGCTCGCGGACGAACGACGTCGGCAGGGCGGTGGCGTCCGCCGTCGGCTGCTCAAGTTCGGTGGCAGGTTCCGGACCGGACGACGCGGGTGCTGCCGCCGGCTTACGATCCGGTGCCGGCGGCGCGGCGGGAGTCCCAGAGAGTGCGTCGGCAACTGCGGCCGCCTCGGCCCAGGATGAGCTGCGGACCGGGAGCACGGGAGCGGAGCTGGTGTTGGGTGTCACGGCTTCGAAGGATCCTGTCCAGTCGTCAGAGTCGCTGCCGTCACGGCGGCGGGTACGGCGGCGTCGTAGCCCGGGCTGCTCCGCGTCATTTTCCGCTTCAGCTATTTGATTAGCCGCTGGTTTGGGCATGTTTGGTCCCCCAGGATCCACAGCAAAGGTCCCGCTGCGCTCTTCGATTGGATTGGTTCAAACAGCAATTCTAGGCGCTGGCGCACCTACCGCTGTCATCAGCCCTGGACGAGGGCAGCCCCCACGACTGCAGAAGTGACAACCAGGAGGAGGCCCAACGCTACGTAGCTCCACCATTTGGGGCGACTGCGGTGGGGGTTGATGTCGATGTACGGCACGTCTACTCCGCCTGTGCCGGGACGGAGCGGGACACAACCGGGGAAACCGCGCGGCGCTTCAGGCGCAGCAGCGCGTAGAGGCCCGTAAACGGAATCAGGAGGCTGCCCAGCAGGGCGCAGAGCGCAAAGATGAAGTCGGGAAGTGCCACGGTAAACCTCCGGGACGTTGAGACCTTGCGACGCAGCCGAACTGGGTTTGGCAACGGCGACAGTAACTGACAG
>NZ_JAPSIW010000374.1 GCF_031178505.1 Streptomyces sp.
ACGTCCGTCCGTCAGGTCTGCGCCATGTCCACGAAGCGGGAGTAGTGGCCCTGGAAGGCGACGGTGATCGTGGCCGTGGGTCCGTTTCGGTGCTTGCCGACGATGATGTCGGCCTCGCCGGCGCGCGGGGACTCCTTCTCGTAGGCGTCCTCGCGGTGCAGCAGGATCACCATGTCGGCGTCCTGCTCGATGGAGCCGGACTCTCGCAGGTCCGAGACCATCGGCTTCTTGTCGGTGCGCTGCTCGGGGCCACGGTTCAGCTGGGAGAGGGCGATCACCGGGAGTTCGAGCTCCTTGGCGAGGAGCTTGAGGTTACGGGACATGTCGGAGACCTCCTGCTGGCGGCTCTCGGCGCGCTTGGAGCCGCCGGACTGCATCAGCTGGAGGTAGTCGATGATGACGAGCTTGAGGCCGTTGCGCTGCTTCAGACGCCGGCACTTCGCCCGGATCTCCATCATCGACAGGTTGGGGGAGTCGTCGATGAAGAGGGGGGCCTGCGAGACGTCCGGCATCCGGCGGGCGAGCCGCGTCCAGTCCTCGTCCGTCATCGTGCCGGAGCGCATGTGGTGCAGCGCCACGCGGGCCTCCGCCGAGAGCAGACGCATCGCGATCTCGTTGCGGCCCATTTCGAGCGAGAAGATGACGCTCGGCAGGTTGTGCTTGATCGACGCGGCCCGGGCGAAGTCCAGCGCGAGGGTGGACTTACCCATGGCGGGACGCGCCGCGATAATGATCATCTGGCCCGGGTGAAGGCCGTTGGTGAGGGCGTCGAGGTCGCTGAAGCCGGTCGGCACACCGGTCATCTCACCGCTGCGCGAACCGATCGCCTCGATCTCGTCGAGCGCGCCTTCCATGATGTCGCCGAGCGGCAGGTAGTCCTCGGTGGTGCGCTGCTCGGTGACCGCGTAGATCTCGGCCTGGGCGGAGTTCACGATCTCGTCGACGTCGCCGTCGGCCGCGTACCCCATCTGCGTGATCTTGGTGCCGGCCTCGACGAGACGGCGCAGGACGGCCCGCTCGTGGACGATCTCCGCGTAGTACGCGGCGTTGGCCGCGGTCGGCACGGACTGGACCAGGGTGTGCAGATAGGAGGCGCCGCCGACGCGGTTGATCTCTCCGCGCTTGGTGAGCTCGGCGCCGACCGTGATGGGGTCGGCGGGCTCGCCCTTGGCGTAGAGGTCGAGGATCGCCGCGAAGACCGTCTCGTGGGCGGGCTTGTAGAAGTCGTGACCCTTGATGATCTCCACGACGTCCGCGATGGCGTCCTTGGACAGGAGCATGCCGCCGAGCACGGACTGCTCGGCGTCGAGGTCCTGCGGCGGCACCCGCTCGAAGGTGGAGAGTCCGCCGTCCCAGGGGCCGTCGCCGCCGCGCTCGAGCTGGTCGTCCCGGCCGCGACCGCGGCCCCGGCCCTCACCTCGGGTACGGGTGGGCAGCCGGTCGCTGGGTCCGCTGTCGGCCCAGGGATCGTCCAAGGGCTCGGGAATGCTCACCAAGCCACCTCCTCCCGTCCGCTCCGCGGACCTCGCCGTGCCACTCTTTCACGCCACGGCTTCGATCAAAGAGTGGCTTTCGCGACCGCTACTGGCGCGTCGGGCGCCGGTCCACGGTAGGGCCGCGGAGGGCGTCAGCCAATCTGGTTATCCACAGGCCCTGTGGGTGAAGGCCCAGATGCTGTGGAGAACCCGCCCGATCCTGTGCACGGAGCGGGGGACAGCTGTGTGGACAAACTCATAGGGCTCACGCCACGACTGGTCTGACCTGGTCTTTTTCCATCCACGGCCTGTGGGGGAGAAAAAGTTTTCCACCCGGGGCAGGAACGGAACAAACAGCCCACACCCGAAGTCGCGAGCCCGCCGCAAGTAAGGGATGACATGGCGTTGCATCGCTTACCTGTGGAAGATTAGATTGATGCCATGACCCAGGCCTCCGCGACTCCCCGATCCGTCCGCCGCCGCCACGACCGCGAAATCGTCTCCCTCGCCCTGCCGGCCTTCGGTGCTCTCGTCGCGGAGCCCCTCTTCCTCATGGTCGACAGCGCCGTCATCGGCCATCTGGGCACCCCGCAACTCGCGGGTCTGGCCATCGCCGCGGCTCTGCTGTCCACCGCCGTGAGCGTGTTCGTCTTCCTCGCCTACGCCACCACGGCCGCCGTCGCACGCCGGGTCGGCGCGGACGATCTGCCGGCCGCCATCCGTCAGGGCATGGACGGCATCTGGCTGGCCACCTTCCTCGGCCTCGCGGTCGTCGCGGTGACCCTGCCCACGGCTCCCTGGCTGGTCGACCTCTTCGGAGCCTCCGGCACCGCGGCCCCCCACGCCGTCACCTATCTCCGGATCTCCAGCCTCGGCATCCCCGCGATGCTGATCGTCCTGGCCGCCACCGGCGTCCTGCGCGGGCTCCAGGACACCCGTACCCCGCTCTACGTGGCCATCGCCGGCTTCACCGCCAACGCGGCGCTGAACGTGGGCCTCGTCTACGGGGCCGGACTCGGCATCGCCGGCTCCGCGTGGGGCACCGTCATCGCCCAGTGCGGCATGGCGGTCGCCTATCTCGTCGTGGTCGTCCGGGGTGCCCGGCGGCACGGCGCCTCCCTCCGGCCCGACGCGGCCGGTATCCGTGCCTCCGCCCAGGCCGGCGTCCCGCTTCTGGTACGTACGCTCTCGCTCCGCGCCGTCATGATGATCGCCACGGCCGTCGCGGCGCGGCTCGGGGACGCCGAGGTGGCCGCCCACCAGATCATTCTGGCGCTGTGGAGCCTGATGGCCTTCGCGCTCGACGCCATCGCCATCGCGGGGCAGGCCATCATCGGGCGCTATCTCGGCGCCGACGACGCCGAGGGGGCTCGCCAGGTCTGCCGACGGATGGTGCAGTGGGGCGTGGTCTCCGGGGTCGTGCTCGGGGTCCTGCTGGTTCTGACCCGCCCCCTCTTCGTACCGCTGTTCACCGGTGATCCGACCGTCCAGGACACCCTGCTCCCGGCCCTCCTGGTCGTCGCGCTCTCCCAGCCGGTCGCCGGCGTGGTCTTCGTTCTCGACGGTGTCCTGATGGGGGCGGGCGACGGGCCGTACCTGGCCTGGGCGATGTTGGTGACGCTCGTGGTCTTCGCCCCCGTCGCCCTCCTGGTGCCGGTCCTCGGCGGTGGGCTGACCGCGGTCTGGTGGACGATGGCGCTGATGATGACCGTCCGCATGCTCACGCTGAGCTTCCGTATGCGTTCCGGCCGCTGGATCGTCACCGGGGCCACCCGCTAGCCGCCGTTTCACGTGCACCTGAACGTTTCACGTGAAACGGCGGAAGGGCCGCACCCCGAGGGGTGCGGCCCTTCCGTACTGCTCGTGTCACTGCTGAGGGCAGCGTTACGCGGCGACGACCTCGACGCCGAGCTTCGCGGCAACCTCGGGGTGCAGACGCACGGACACCTGGTGCGAGCCCAGGGTCTTGATCGGCGAACCGAGCTCGACGCGACGCTTGTCGACGTCGGGGCCACCCGCGGACTTGATCGCCGAGGCGATGTCGGCCGGGGTCACGGAACCGAAGAGACGGCCGGCGTCGCCGGAGCGAACAGCCAGACGCACCTTGGTGCCCTCGAGCTGGGCCTTGATCTCGTTGGCCTGCTCGATGGTCGCGATCTCGTGGATCTTGCGGGCGCGGCGGATCTGCGCCACGTCCTTCTCGCCACCCTTGGTCCAGCGGATCGCGAAACCGCGCGGGACCAGGTAGTTGCGAGCGTAACCGTCCTTGACGTCGACGACATCGCCGGCGGCACCGAGGCCAGAGACCTCGTGGGTGAGGATGATCTTCATTTTTCGGTCACCCTTCCCTTATCGCGCGGTGGACGTGTAGGGCAGCAGCGCCATCTCACGGCTGTTCTTGACGGCCGTGGCGACGTCACGCTGGTGCTGCGTGCAGTTGCCGGTCACGCGGCGGGCACGGATCTTGCCGCGGTCGGAAATGAACTTCCGCAGCATGTTCGTGTCCTTGTAGTCCACGTACGCGGTCTTGTCCTTGCAGAACGCGCAGACCTTCTTCTTAGGCTTGCGCACAGGCGGCTTCGCCATGGTGTTTCTCCTGTGTGATCAAGAAGTGGGGGTACGAGCTGCTTCCAGGGCGGGCCCTAGAAGGGAGGCTCGTCCGAGTAGCCACCGCCGGAGTTGCCACCCCAGCTGCCGCCGCCGGCCTGCGGGCCGCCGGAGGACGGGCCGCCGGTCGCCCACGGGTCGTCGGCGGGAGCACCGCCGCCGCCCGGCTGACCGCCGCCGGAGTTGCCACCCCAGCTGCCGCCACCCTGCTGGCCGCCGCCACCACCGCCGTAGCCGCCCTGACCACCGCGGCCGGCGGTCTTGGTGACCTTGGCCGTGGCGTTCTTGAGGCTGGGGCCGACTTCCTCGACGTCCAGCTCGAAGACCGTGCGCTTGACGCCCTCACGGTCCTCGTAGGACCGCTGCTTCAGCCGGCCCTGCACGACGACGCGCATGCCTCGCTGGAGCGACTCGGCGACGTTCTCCGCCGCCTGACGCCAGACCGAGCAGGTCAGGAAGAGGCTTTCGCCGTCCTTCCACTCGTTCGTCTGGCGGTCGAAGGTGCGGGGAGTGGACGCGACGCGGAACTTCGCGACCGCCGCACCGGACGGGGTGAAGCGCAGCTCGGGGTCGTCGACGAGATTGCCGACGACCGTGATGACGGTCTCGCCTGCCATGGGTGAACCTCTCGGCGGGATTGCTTCTGGCTGCTTGTTGCTACTCGGACCCGATGACCTCTGAGCGGAAAGCTCAGTGGGTCTCGGGACGGAGGACCTTGGTCCGGAGGACCGACTCGTTCAGGTTCATCTGGCGGTCGAGCTCCTTGACGACCGCAGGCTCGGCCTGCAGGTCGATGACCGAGTAGATGCCCTCGGGCTTCTTCTTGATCTCGTAGGCGAGACGACGACGGCCCCAGGTGTCGACCTTCTCGACCTTTCCGTTGCCCTCACGGACGACGGAGAGGAAGTTCTCGATCAGCGGGGAGACAGCGCGCTCCTCGAGATCGGGGTCGAGGATGACCATCACCTCGTAGTGACGCATGTGGAACCCACCTCCTTTGGACTCAGCGGCCACGGTCGTTCCGTGGCAGGAGGGTCGTGATGCGTGAACAACGGTATCCGCGACCACTGACAGACCCCCCGTCGAACGGGGGTCCCGCCGAGTGACCAGGACGAGCCTGGGCAGACACCGGTGCAGACCGTACAGAGTACCCGCCCGCACGCCTGCGGTTGAAATCCTGGGGGGAAGGGACGCAATCTGTACACATCGGACGTAGGCGGCGCTAGGATGCGCCGCCTTCCGGACGGCACGCCAGGAGGTGCCCCATGGCACAGGCAATGCGACGCGACCCCGGACACTCCCTCTTCGCCACCGACGGCAAGCCCCACCCCCTCCAGGACACCCTGGTGGGCGTGACGCTGGTCCTCGGTGTCCTCTCCTTCGTCACCGCGCAGTTCCACGACCTCCATCTGCTCAGCTCCTGGACGGGCCTGATCGGAATCATCACCGGGGCCTACGGACAGTTCATCTCGGTCACGACACGCGAGCGCTTCGCCCTGATCGTCGGGCTCGGCGCGGCGGCGGTCGGCTTCTTCCTCGGCATGGCCCACGGCGGCCTCTTCGGCGGCCTCGTCGGCTGAGGCGGCACACCCCGCAGGCACCCCTTCGGAGGAGGCCCGCGGCACGTCACCGCCCACACAGCCATTCGGGGCGCTCCCCGCTCGCAGTAGGCTTCGGCGCGAGAGCCGGAGCCCCTGAACCGATGGGGACACACCTGCCGAGGAGCGCCCCGCATGAGCCTGACCCTGAGGACCATCAGCCGAGAGCAGCATCTGGCGTACATCCAGAGCCAGCCCGCGGCGAGCCACTGCCAGGTCCCGGCGTGGGCGGACGTGAAGACCGAGTGGCGCTCGGAGAACCTCGGTTGGTTCGACAGGAACGGCGAGCTCGTCGGCGCCGGACTGGTGCTCTACCGTCAGCTCCCCAAGCTCAAGCGCTACCTGGCGTACCTGCCCGAGGGCCCCGTCATCAACTGGTACGCGCCCAACCTCGACGAGTGGCTGCAGCCGATGCTGGCCCACCTCAAGCAGCAGGGCGCCTTCTCGGTGAAGATGGGCCCGCCGGTCGTCATCCGCCGCTGGGACGCCGCCGCCATCAAGTCCGGCATCCAGGATCCGGACGTCAAGCGCCTGAAGGACGTCCAGGCCACGCACGTCGAGGCGCGCGCCTTCGAGGTCGCCGACCGGCTGCGGAGGATGGGCTGGCAGCAGGGCGAGGACGGCGGCGCCGGCTTCGGCGACGTCCAGCCCCGCTACGTCTTCCAGGTCCCGCTCGCGAACCGTTCCCTGGACGACGTCCTCAAGGGCTTCAACCAGCTGTGGCGCCGCAACATCAAGAAGGCCGAGAAGGCCGGCGTCGAGGTCGTCCAGGGCGGCTACGAGGACCTGGGCGAGTGGCAGCGCCTGTACGAGATCACGGCCGTCCGCGACCGCTTCCGGCCGCGCCCGCTCTCGTACTTCCAGCGCATGTGGACCGTCCTCAACAATGAGGACCCCAACCGCATGCGGCTCTACTTCGCCCGCCACAACGGCGTGAACCTGTCCGCCGCGACCATGCTCGTCGTCGGCGGCCACGTCTGGTACTCCTACGGCGCCTCGGACAACATCGGCCGCG
>NZ_JAPSIW010000375.1 GCF_031178505.1 Streptomyces sp.
GGCGACGGCCTTCTTGGTGGTCCGGCGCCGGGTGGTCTTGGGGGCTTCCTCGGTGGCTTCGGGTGCCTCGGTGACTTCGGCGGCGACGGCCTTCTTGGTGGTCCGGCGCCGGGTGGTCTTGGGGGCTTCCTCGGTGACCTCGGGAGCGTCGGTGACCTCGGCGGCGACGGCCTTCTTGGCGGTACGACGGGTGCGCGGCGCCGGGACCTCGGCCACGGCCTGCTCGGGAGCGGCCTGCTCCGGGGCGGACGCCACGACGATGACCTCGGCCGGCGCGGTGGTGGTGACCGGGGAGCCGGCGGCGCGGCGGGCGGTACGGCGGGTGCGCGGGGCCTTCGGGGCCTCCTCCGCCGGTGCCTCGGCGGTCTCCGTCACGACGGCGGCCTCGGCCGGCGCGGTGGCGGTGACGGGGGAGCCGGCGGCGCGGCGGGCGGTACGGCGGGTGCGCGGGGCCTTCGGGGCCTCCTCCGCCGGTGCCTGGGCCGGCGCCTGGGCCTGGACGGCCTGCGGTGCCTCGGCGGCGGCCTTCGGCGCCTCGGTACGAGCCGCAGCGGCGGCGGCGGCCTCGGCGCGCAGCGCAGCGGCGGCGGTCTCGACCGTCTGGAAGGACACGGTGTCCTCCGCCGGGCGCACGATGCGCGGCCGGCGACGGCGCGGCGCGGGCGCCACGACCTCGGCGGCCGGAGCCGCGGGGGCCTCCGGGCGGGCGGTCCGGTTGCGGCGGCGCGGGGCCCGCTTCGGCTGCTCGTCGACCGGGGCCTCGGCGGCCTCGGGCTTCCGGACAGCCTCGGTCCGCGGTGCCTCGGTGGCCTTCGGGGCCTCGGCGGGCTTGCGGGGCTCGGTGGCCTTCGGTGCCTCGGCGGGCTTGCGGGGCTCGGTGGCCTTCGGTGCCTCGGCGGGCTTGCGGGGCTCGGTGGCCTTCGGTGCCTCGATCACCTGGCGCACCTCGGTCCGCGGGGTCTCCACCGCCGGAGCCACCGAAGCGGTCTCCCTGACGGGGGTGGCGGGCGTCCCGGCCAAGGCGGGCGCGGCGGTGGCCACCGGCACCGTGCCCGTACCGGCGCTGCGCGTACGGCGACGGCGGCGCGGGGTGCGGGGGCCGGCCGGAGCCTCCTCGGCGGGAGCCGCGGGGGCCTCCTCCGGAGCGGCCGTCACCGTGGCGTCGGCCGTCGCGGGCTCGGCGAGGGTGCCGCCGCCCCGGGTCCGGCGACGCTGGCGCGGGGTCCGCGTGCGCTCCTCCGGACGCTCCTCGGCCGCCGGCTTCTGCTCGCGGCCACCGCGACCGCGCCGGCCGCCCGGCTCGCCCAGGTCCTCCAGCTCCTCCGCGCCCAGACCCGCGCGGGTCCGCTCGGCGCGGGGCAGGATGCCCTTGGTGCCCGCCGGGATGTCCAGCTCCTCGAACAGGTGCGGGGAGCTCGAGTAGGTCTCGACCGGGTCGTGGAAGTCCAGACCGAGCGCCTTGTTGATGAGCTGCCAGCGCGGGATGTCGTCCCAGTCGACCAGCGTCACCGCCGTACCCTTCGCACCCGCGCGGCCGGTGCGGCCCACGCGGTGGAGGAACGTCTTCTCGTCCTCCGGCGACTGGTAGTTGATGACGTGCGTGACGCCCTCGACGTCGATGCCGCGCGCGGCGACGTCGGTGCAGACGAGCACATCGACCTTGCCGTTGCGGAAGGCGCGCAGCGCCTGCTCACGGGCGCCCTGGCCGAGGTCGCCGTGGACCGCGCCGGAGGCGAAGCCGCGACGCTCCAGCTGCTCGGCGATGTCGGCGGCCGTGCGCTTGGTGCGGCAGAAGATCATCGCGAGCCCGCGGCCGTTGGCCTGCAGGATGCGGGAGACCAGCTCCGGCTTGTCCATGTTGTGCGCGCGGTAGACGTGCTGCTTGATGTTGGCGACGGTCACGCCCTCGCCGTCGGGCGAGGTGGCGCGGATGTGCGTCGGCTGCGACATGTAGCGGCGGGCGAGGCCGATGACCGCGCCCGGCATGGTGGCCGAGAACAGCATGGTCTGACGCTTCGGCGGCAGCATGTTCATGATCTTCTCGACGTCGGGCAGGAAGCCCAGGTCGAGCATCTCGTCCGCCTCGTCCAGGACGAGGACCTTCACGTGGGAGAGGTCGAGCTTGCGCTGGCCGGCCAGGTCGAGCAGACGGCCGGGGGTGCCGACGACGACGTCGACGCCCTTCTTCAGCGCCTCGACCTGGGGCTCGTACGCCCGGCCGCCGTAGATGGCGAGCACACGGACGTTGCGCACCTTGCCGGCGGTCAGCAGGTCGTTGGTGACCTGCTGGCACAGCTCGCGGGTGGGCACGACGACGAGCGCCTGCGGGGCGTCGGTCAGCTGCTCGGGCGTGGCGCGGCCGGCCTCCACGTCGCTGGGGACGGTGACCCGCTCCAGGATCGGCAGACCGAAGCCGAGGGTCTTGCCCGTACCGGTCTTGGCCTGGCCGATGACATCGGTGCCGGTGAGGGCGACCGGCAGGGTCATCTCCTGGATGGGGAAGGGGGTGACGATGCCGACGGCCTCAAGGGCCTCGGCCGTCTCGGGAAGGATTCCGAGCTCTCGGAAAGTCGTAGTCAGGGTGCTGCCTCTTCTGTGAGACGCGGGACGAGGCGAACGAAGGGGGTCTCACCGTGCCGGGACGCTTCCGGCCGGATCGGGAAGATCACTGCCGGGTGACACGGGACCACTGCCGTCGCTCGAGCGTCGTACCGCTGAGGGTGACCCTTCCGCGGGTCCGCCGGAAGGGCTGTCGGGCCGGAGCCGATCGGGCCACCGACCGGGCATCCTCATTCATGAGTCGGCCCACCGAATACGTCCGAACGTGCGAAAGCATGTCCGCATACTCAGCAGGCGCTTTATCACTGTACCCCGGAATCGCGCAGGTGTGTTGGGAGAAAACGTGATGAGGGCACGGTCACACTGACTGACCAGGGCCTTCGGGCGCCGCGCGGGCGGGCTATTGTGCGCTGCATGGAGACGCCTGACAACGCCACACCCACCGGGATCGCCGCCAAGGACTGGGCGACGGCATCCGCCGAGCCGCAGTACCGGGCCGCCGTGATCGACCTCCTCGGCGCTCTCGCCTACGGCGAGCTGGCGGCCTTCGAGCGGCTGGCCGAGGACGCCAAGCTGGCGCCGACCCTCGCGGACAAGGCCGAGCTGGCGAAGATGGCCTCCGCCGAGTTCCACCACTTCGAGCGGCTCCGCGACCGGCTCACCGCCGTCGACGCCGAGCCGACCGCCGCGATGGAGCCCTTCGCCAAGGCGCTCGACGACTTCCACCGCCAGACCGCCCCCTCCGACTGGCTGGAGGGCCTGGTCAAGGCCTACGTCGGCGACTCGATCGCCAGCGACTTCTACCGGGAGGTCGCCGTCCGGCTCGACTCCGACACCCGCGCCCTGGTGCTCTCCGTCCTCGACGACACCGGCCACGGCAACTTCGCCGTGGAGAAGGTCCGCGCCGCGATCGACGCAGATCCGCGGGTCGGCGGACGCCTCGCGCTCTGGGCGCGCCGCCTGATGGGCGAGGCCCTCTCGCAGGCGCAGCGCGTCGTGGCCGAGCGGGACGCCCTCTCGACCATGCTGGTCGGCGGGGTGGCCGACGGCTTCGACCTCGCGGAGGTCGGCCGGATGTTCTCCCGCATCACCGAGGCGCACACCAAGCGGATGGCCGCGCTGGGCCTCGCCGCGTAGGAACCGCCGGAGCCCCCGGGGGCCGTGTCGCTGGGGACTTCGGACGGCGCGTCGGCAGCAGTCCGGTACGGCCCGTCAGCAGCGGTACGGCGCCCGGGAAGTGGTCCGTGCGGAGCGCGCTCCGCGTGGCCGGACGTCAGAGGTGGTACGGACGGGCGGCGCCGTTCACGCCCCGGCCGAGGCCGGCTGATCGGCGCAGCCGCCGTGACGACGGGCGCACCAGCAGCGACAGCAGCACCGCCGCCACCGCGACCGCTCCGACGAGGGTGGCCAGGAAGTGACCGGGGCCCAGCGCCCCGTGCGTCACCAGCGCCCCGAAGACCCCGCCGAGCGGGCCGGCGGTCAGAACGATCCCCCGGGCGGGGAGGCGGTCGGCCAGGCGATGCGCGAACACCCAGGCCAGGGCGAAACCGAGCAGCGCGGAACCGAGGGCTTCCAGGAACACGGTGGATCACCTCGCGAGTGGTGCGGGGCGGGTGGTGCGGTCACAGCCGTACCTACCCTTCGCGTTCCGAGGGCAATCCTCCCCGTACGCCCTGACGTGGCCGAACGCGGCAAAAGGGGGACATCCGGACGAACCGGCACCGTTACACCCCGGGCGGCGCACGGACGCCGCACGGAAAAGGCCCGGTGGACCGAGACGGTCCACCGGGCCTTTTCCGTGCGGATCCACGGACCGGGCCGGGATCGGGGTTCAGAGCGCGCCGAAGCCCACCCGGCGCACCGCGGGCTCACCGAGCTCCACGTACGCGATCTTCTCGGCCGGGACCAGGACCTTGCGGCCCTTCTCGTCCGAGAGGCTGAGCAGCTGCGCCTTGCCGGCCAGCGCGTCGGCCACCGCGCGCTCGACCTCCTCGGCGGACTGCCCGCTCTCCAGAACGATCTCCCGGGGTGCGTGCTGCACGCCGATCTTGACCTCCACGGCTATGTCCCTCCGAACGGTCAGCGTTGCGCGGTTGCCGCGCCGTACGCTGCACACATTAGCCCGGTGAGGGGACGCGTACGGCTCAGCCGCAGCACGCCAGGAGCGAACAGCCGGCGGGAATGTTCCCGGCGGGAAGGGTCCGGAAGGGTCAGTGACCCTCGGCGCTCAGCTGGCCTTCCGACGGGTGCAGCGGGAAACCGGCGATGCCGCGCCAGGCGAGCGAGGTCAGCAACGCCACCGCCTTGTCGCGGGGGATCGGGGACTCACTGGACAGCCAGTAGCGGGCGACGACCTGCGAGACGCCGCCGAGGCCCACGGCCAGCAGCATCGACTCGTCCTTCGACAGGCCCGTGTCCTCCGCGATCACGTCGGAGATCGCCTCGGCGCACTGCAGGCTCACCCGGTCCACACGCTCGCGGACGGCCGGCTCGTTGGTGAGGTCGGACTCGAAGACCAGCCGGAAGGCGCCGCCCTCGTCCTCCACGTACGCGAAGTACGCGTCCATGGTGGCCGCGACCCGCAGCTTGTTGTCCGTGGTGGAGGCCAGGGCCGTCCGCACGGACTGCAGGAGCGCCTCGCAGTGCTGGTCGAGCAGGGCCAGGTAGAGCTCCAGCTTCCCGGGGAAGTGCTGGTAGAGCACCGGCTTGCTGACGCCCGCGCGCTCGGCGATGTCGTCCATGGCCGCCGAGTGGTAGCCCTGGGCGACGAAGACCTCCTGGGCCGCGCCGAGGAGCTGGTTCCGTCGGGCACGTCGCGGCAGGCGCGTGCCCCGAGGGCGTGCTGCCTCTGTCTGCTCGATGGCGCTCACGCGGCCTCCCAAAAATCGATCCATGCGCGCTGTCGCGACGCGCCGCCATCGTACTTTTGGGTAACGCGGCTGTGCGCGGTGCGAACGCAGAATTTCACGGACCGGACGCCCTGGTCGACAGCCGGTTGCGCGCGGAGGACGGACGGAGCGGCCGGCCGGCCGGCGCTGAGCGCCTGACGACCGTCCCCGGCCACCCGTCCCACGGCCCGGACTCCCCGTCCGCCGGCGCCGGACGCGACGGTCCCGGGCCCGTCGCGCGCCGGCCCGGTCACGCGGTGGCCGGCCTCCGGGGCACGGCCACCGCCCGGGCCGGAGTCCGGTCTCAGCGGTAGTCGTCCTCGTCGAGCGCGACGACCCGCGCCTGCTCGGTCGCGTCCGCCTCGTTCGCCGACTCGTGCGCGACGTGGGTGAGCGGTTCGTCCTCCCGCTGCTGCAGTTCGGTCTGCTGCTCGGCGGCGTCGGCCTCCGGGATCTCCTCGTCGAGCACGGCGTCCTCTTCCTCTGCGAAGGTGTCCGGCTCGGTCGGATCGACAGTCATGCGCTTCCTTCCGGCACGGGAGCGGCGGGCCGGTGCGACGGCCCCTCTCATCGAGCGTATGAGCAGGAACGCCCCTCCGCACACGCACGTGTGACCGCACCCACACGCGCCGCCGCGTGATCGTCTCGTAATATTGCGGCCATGTCCTCGACCGAGCTGCCGGAAACCCGGAGCGCCGCCGCGTCCCCGGCGTCACGGATCCGCACCGTACGGGTCGCCGACGGCGAGGAACTGCGCTCCGTCGCGCTCCCCGGGCTCACGCTCACCGTGCGGGCCCGCCCCGGCGACCGGCCCGGCCTGCCGCCCGCCCTGTACGTCCACGGCCTCGGCGGTTCCTCGCTGAACTGGTCGACCCTCATGCCGCTGCTCGCGGACACGGTGGACGGCGAGGCCGTCGACCTGCCCGGCTTCGGCGACTCCCCGCCGCCCGACGACGGCAACTACTCGGTCACCGGGCACGCCCGGGCCGTCATCCGGCTGCTGGACGCCGGCGGCCGCGGCCCCGTCCACCTCTTCGGCAACTCGCTGGGCGGCGCCGTCGCCACCCGCGTCGCTGCCGTCCGCCCGGACCTGGTGCGCACCCTCACCCTGATCTCCCCGGCCCTGCCCGAGCTGCGCGCCCAGCGCGGCGCCTGGCCGACCGCGCTCCTCGCCCTCCCGGGCATCGCCCCCCTCTTCTCCCGGCTCACCCGGGACTGGACGGCGGAGCAGCGGGTCCGCGGCGT
>NZ_JAPSIW010000376.1 GCF_031178505.1 Streptomyces sp.
CGCCGTGCTGCACCTGCCGAAGAAGCGGCGCGCGACCGGCACCCGGATCGACTTCCTCGGCGCCGGCCTGCTGACCGTCGGCATCACGGCGATCGTCCTCGTCACCACCTGGGGCGGCACCGAGTACGCGTGGGGTTCGGCCACCATCGTCGGCCTCTCCGCCGCCGGTGTCGCCGCCCTCGCCGTCTTCCTGTACGTGGAGACCCGGGCGAGCGACCCGATCATGCCGCTGCACATCTTCCGCAGCCGCAACTTCACCCTCATGTCCCTCATCGGCTTCATCACCGGCTTCGTGATGTTCGGCGCGGTCCTCTACCTGCCGATCTTCCAGCAGTCGGTGCAGGGCGCCTCCGCGACCAACTCCGGCCTGCTGCTCCTGCCGATGCTGCTGTCGATGATGGTCGTCTCGCTGCTCGTCGGCCGGTTCACCACCAGCACCGGCAAGTACAAGGCCTTCCCCATCGCGGGCGGCGCGCTCATGGTGGTCGGCCTCTTCCTGCTGGCCCAGATGGACACCGGTACCTCCCGCCTCGTGTCCGGCGTCTACATGGCGCTCCTCGGCGCCGGCATGGGCTTCCTGATGCAGATCACGATGCTCGTGGCGCAGAACAGCGTCGAGATGAAGGACATGGGCGTCGCGTCCAGCTCGACCACGCTCTTCCGGACGCTCGGCTCCTCCTTCGGCGTCGCGATCATGGGCGCGCTGTTCACCGGCCGCGTCCAGGACGAGATGGCGGCGCGGGGCGGCTCCGCGCTCACCGAACGGACCGCCCAGCTCGACGCGGCGAGCCTGGCGAAGCTGCCGGCGGCGCTGCGCGAGGCCTACCAGTACGCGGTGGCGGCGGGCACCCACTCCGCCTTCCTGGTCGGCTCCGCCGTCGCCGTCCTGGGATTCGTCCTCGCCTTCTTCGTCAAGGAGGTGGCGCTGCGGGGCGCCGGACCGGCCGCCGCGGAGCGGAAGCCCGCCGGGCCGGAGGGGACGGGCGACGGGGCGGCCAAGGTCGCCGAGACGGTCTGAGCGGTACGGGCCGGCCGCGGTCGCCACGGCGAACGGCCGGCCCGAGCGGCGGTACGGCCGGGGGCCGGGTCCTTCCCAGGGCCCGGCCCCCGGCGTACCCCCCCGCCACCACCCGGCCCGGTCCTCAGTCCGGGAACCGCAGCACCGGGAAGCTCCCCGTGTTCGTCGGCGCGTGGTCCGGCAGCCACAGCACCGCGATGGCCCCGCCGACCCCCTCGGGCGTCCCCTCCGCCGCCACGTTCCGGAAGGTCAGCCGGGCCCCCAGGACCCGCGCCTGGCCGGCGGCGATGGTCAGGCCCAGGCCGTGCCCGCGTCCGGCGCGGTCGCTCGCCCCCGTACGGAAGCGGCTCGGGCCCTCCTTCAGGAGCGCCTCGGGGAACCCGGGCCCGTGGTCGCGGACCCGTACCACCCGGCCCTCGACGGTGACCTCCACCGGCGGCTTCCCGTGCCGGGCCGCGTTGGCCAGCAGATTGCCGAGGATCCGCTCCAGGCGCCGCGGATCGGTGTTCACCCACGACTCGTGGACGACCCGCACGACGACCGCCGGATCCAGCGTCCGCACCCGCCGCGCCACGAACTCCCCGAGGGCGATCTCCTGGAGCTCGGCCCGCTCCGAGGCCCCGTCGAGCCGGGCCACCTCCAGAACGTCCTCGACCAGCGTCCGCATCGCCTGCGCCCGGTCCCGTACGAGCTCCGAGGGCCGGCCCGGCGGCAGCAGCTCGGCGGCCGTGAGCAGCCCGGTCACCGGGGTCCGCAGCTCGTGCGCGATGTCCGCCGTCACCCGCCGCTCGGCCTCGATCCGCTCGTGCAGGGCGTCGGTGAGCGCGTCGATCGCCCAGGCCAGGTCGTCGGTCTCGTCCCGTACGACCCCGCCCACGGCCTCCCGCACCCGCACGTCGGTGTTGCCCTGGGCGACCCGCCCGGCCGCGGCGGCCGCCTTCCGCAGCCGCCGTGAGAGCTGGGCGCCGATGAGGATGCCGCCCGCGCAGCCGCCGAGGACGACCGTCACCGACCCGATGACGAGGGCCCGGTCCAGATCCTCCATGATCCGCGCGCTGCGGTCGGCGAAGGGGATGTGCAGCGAGAGCACGTCACCGTTGGCCAGGGGCACGGCGGCCCACACGTCGGGCGGTCCGCCGTGCCGGTGCTCCTGCACGAACGTGCCGCGCCGCCGGTCCCGCATCAGCTGGTCGAGCTGCGGCGGCAGCGCCGGGTCGTTGATCTTGGTGCCGAAGCGGGGTTCCTTCGGCTTGGAGGTCTCGTACATCCGCTGGGCGAAGAGGAGCCGCTCCATCTGCACCTCGCGCGCGTTGTCCAGCATCGAGATGCGGGCCGCGTTGTGCACGACCACGCTCAGCGTGACCGCGATGAGCGCGCTGACGGCCGAGATGGCGACGGCGATCTTCCAGCGGACGCCGGTACGGAGGCGGAAGCGTCCCACCGGTCGGTCAGCCCCTGAGCTTGTAGCCGAAGCCGCGGACCGTCTCGATCCGGTCCTGGCCGATCTTGGCGCGCAGCCGCTGCACATGGACGTCGACGACACGGGTGTCGCCGCCCCAGCCGTAGTCCCACACCCGCTCCAGGAGCTTGTCCCGGGACAGGACGGTGCCGGGAGCCGAGGAGAACTCCAGGAGCAGCCGCATCTCGGTCGGCGTGAGCGCCACCGGTGCCCCACCCCTGCGGACCTCCATGCCCTCGGTGTCGACCTCCAGGTCCCCGAAGACGAGCAGGCCGCCGCCGTCCGCCGCCCCGTCCTCGCGCTCGGCGCCCGCGGGGCCGCCCGCGTGGCCGAAGCGGCGCAGTACGGCCCGGATACGGGCCATCAGCACGGCCCCGTCGAAGGGCTTGGTGACGTAGTCGTCGGCCCCCGCCTCCAGACCGAGCACGACGTCGATCGAGTCGGCGCGGGCGGACAGCATGATCACCGGGACGGTCGACTCGTCGCGGATGCGGCGGCAGAGGCTCACGCCGTCCATGCCGGGCAGCATCACGTCGAGCAGGGCGATGTCCGGACGGTGGGCCCGGAAGGCGTCGAGGCCGGAGAGTCCGTCCGGCATGGCCGTGACCCGGAAGCCGTCCCGCTCCAGGGCCAGCTGGGTGGCCTCGCGGATGACGTCGTCGTCCTCGACGAAGAGGACATGGGTTTCGGCCATCGTGCGTGTCCTTCGAAGGTCTCTCGAACGGGGAGGGGAGCGGACCGGCAGGGTCCGCTCCGGGGGAGCGGGAAGGCGGGCGGGGTTCGGGGCTCGGCTCCGGCTCAGCCCGTCCCGGGCTCGGCCGGCTCGGGCTCGGCGCCGCCGTCACCCAGGGCCCGGCTGTAGTCGTTGTGGACCCAGTCGTGCTGCGTGAACCTGTTGCCCGTCCAGCGGTACGTGATCACGTCCTCGCCCGACGGGTAGGCGACCGGATCACCCTTCGCGTACACCTGCTTCGTGACGATCAGGTCGCCCCGGTCGATCGTCGCGTAGACCGCCGCGTCCTCGGCCATGAACACGTTCTCGTACCGGTCGCTCTGCTTCCGGTACACGTACGTGCCGATGCCGACGGCGTCCCCGCAGGTCATCACGTTGACGACGACGTCCGGGGCGGCGGAGCCGGTCAGATTGCCGTAGGAGGCGTCCACCGGGTAGGCGTCCGCGACGCACGGCTTCAGGTCGGCCTTCAGCCGCTCGCCGATCTTCGGGTCGTTCTTGAGCAGGGTGATCGGGTTCACCCGCTCGGCCGGGCCCGGACCGTCGCCCGCCGTGGGGGAGGGCGGCGACGCGGCCGTGGCGCCCTCGTCGGAGCGGGCCGCGCCCTCGTCGCGCGAACCGGTGCCGCCGGTGGAGCAGGCGGCCAGGGACAGGCCGGCGGCGACGAGCCCGGCCACCGCCGTGAAACCCGCCGCCCGCACCGTACGCCGACGGCGGCGGCCACCGGTCCCGTACCGGTCACCACCGCCCGCCCCACGCACCGCCGGCCCGTCGCCGGATCCAGGGCCCTCGCCGGTTCCGCGCCCGCCGCGTCCACCGTCGCCGGGGCCGTCACCGCCGCGTCCGCCGCCGGCTCCGCCTCTGCCGCCGGCTTCGCCGTCTAGGCCGCGCACCGCTCCCGCCCTCCCTCGTCACCCCGTACGGTCCTCGTCCGCTCCCCGGCCCCGCCCTGCGCGCGGGCGTCCAGGTCACGGCGCTCCAGCTCCTGGCGGAGCCGCGCGAGCGCCCGGTGGAGCGTCGACTTCACGGTACCCGTCGACATGCCGAGCGCCGCCGCCGTCTCCTCCGTGCTCATCTGTTCCCAGTGGCGCAGGACGACGACGCTCCGCTGCTTGGGGGCGAGGACCTTCAGGACGTCCATCAGCAGGGCGCGGTCGGCGTGCTGCTCGGTGGGGTCGTCCACGCTGCCGTCGGGCAGCTGCTCGGTGGGGACCTCCTCCAGCTTGCGCGCGCGCCACCACTCGGTCCGGGTGTTGATCATCACCCGGCGCAGGTAGGCGTCGGCGAGGGACTTGTCGGCGATGCCGTCCCAGCGGCCGTACGTCCGGGCCAGCGCGGTCTGGAGCAGGTCCTGGGCGTCGACCGGGTCCGGGACGAGTCGGCGGGCGCTGCGCAGCAGCGCGTCCTGCCGCGTGCGTACGTACTCCTCGAAGTCGAGCACCTCGCCGTGCCTCATCCGAACCGCCTCCGATCCCCGTGACCTGCTTGTTCCCTCGTGTCGGCGACGACGCTACGGAGGAGTTGTCACGGGGCTGTGCGGGGCAGCCGTCGGTGGACGCACGGCTACCCATCGGTTGTGTAACAGCCGGGGCCGCAGGGGACGGGAACGGTCCGGGGCGTCAGAAGCCGCGAGGGGCCCGGACCCTCGGGCAGCCGGAGCGGCCCGGACCCCTCAGGAGAGCGGCAGGCGGTACCGGCCGTCGTCCAGGGGTTCGACCAGGCCGTCCGCGACCAGGCCGTCCAGCGCCCGGGCCCGCTGCACCGGCTCGTCCCAGACCCGGTCCAGGGCCGCCTGCGCGACCGGCTCCCGGCTCTCCCGCAGGACGGCGAGGAGCCGCCCGCGCACCTGACGGTCGGTGCCCGCGTACGTCTGGCCGCGGCGCGGTGGCCCGTCGTGCGCCGGCTTCCCCGCGAGCCGCCACACGCACCGCGCCGCGATCGGGCAGCGCCCGCAGTCCTCGTTCTTCGCCGTGCACACCAGGGCGCCCAGCTCCATGGAGGCCGCGGCCCAGCGGGCCGCCGTGGACTCGTCCTCGGGCAGCAGCGCGCGGGCGAGCCGCCGCTCGGCGGCCGTGGTGGCGTTCGGCGGGTACTGCACACCGGTCGCCGCGCGGGCGAAGACCCTGCGCACATTGGTGTCGAGGACCGGGTGGCGCTGCCCGTACGCGAAGGAGGCCACGGCCGCCGCGGTGTACTCGCCGATGCCCGGCAGCGCGAGGAGCTGGGCGTGATCGCTCGGTACGTCGCCGCCGTGCCGTTCCGTTATGGCCACGGCCGCCGCGTGCAGCCGCAGCGCGCGGCGCGGGTAGCCGAGCCTGCCCCACGCGCGGACCGCCTCGCCGGGGGCCTCGGCCGCCAGGTCGGCGGGGCGGGGCCAGCGGGCGAGCCACTGCTCGTACACCGGGAGGACCCGGACCACCGGGGTCTGCTGGAGCATGAACTCGCTGACCATCACGCCCCAGGCGCCGGCCTCGGGGCGGCGCCAGGGCAGGTCGCGGGCGTGCCGGTCGAACCAGGCGAGGACGGGACCGTGCAGCTCGGCGGGGACGACATCGGGTCCGGCGGTCCCGCCCGCCCCTGCGGCCGTGCCCGTCGTCCCGCCGGCCGCCCCGGTGTCCCCGGCGGCCGGGGGGCCGGCCGGCGGGGAGGAGGGGACGGCGGAGGACGGGGAGGCGGCGGGCGCGGGCGGGACGGTGGGGATGGAGGGGGCGCCGGAGGCGGTGGGGGCATCGGTGGAAGTCATGGCACCCCCGATCCTGGCACGACCGGCGCGCGATCAGTACGCGCCGTGGCGCGCGCGGGGGCGGCGCGCGGAGTGCGCGGCGGCGTGCGCCGGGGTCGCGGGCCCGCGGCCGGCGCACCACACCACCAACGAGCTGCGGCTCGACCGTGCCGTCTCGACCAGGGACCGCGTCGGGCGCCGGGCCGCCTGCATGAAGAGAACCGCGATGAGCGCCCCGAGCAGCAGGCCGGCGGTCACGTCGTGCGGGTAGTGGACGCCGACGAAGACCCGCGAGAAGGCCATGAGCAGGGCCATCGGGACGGTCAGCCAGGCCATGCCGCGCCAGGAGAGGGCGAGGGCGAGCGCTGCGGCGCCCGCGATGGCCGAGTGGTTGCTGGGGAAGGACCAGTCGCCGTACACCGGGCAGTCGACGAGCGGCGCGGGTGCGCCCACGACCGCGCGGCACGGGCGCTCCTCGTCGATCAGCGACTTCAGGCCCTCGCTCACGACGTACCCGAAGGCGGTGGCCAGCGGGGCGAGCAGGGCGAGGGCCATGGCCTCGCCGGACCGGTCACGGGAGCGCCACCAGCCGGCCAGGAACAGGGCGCCGAAGAGGAGCAGCCCCAGTTCCGTCCACACCTCCGCGAGCCACTGGAACCAGTGCGGGGTGGAGTGGGCGAAGTCGGCGACGTCGAGATACAGCCGGTCGGAGAGGTCGAGGAGGTTGTCCATGGTGCATGACGCTAACCGGAATC
>NZ_JAPSIW010000377.1 GCF_031178505.1 Streptomyces sp.
TCGATCTCGCCACGGGTGGACATCTTGGCCGGGTCGCCTGCGTACGTACGGACCCACCCCAGGAATAGGGCGGTCAGGTGCTCGATGATGTCCTCGTGCTGGTGCCAGCATCTCGGCAGCTTGGAGTGCAGCTTGGGGTGGGCCGTCAGCAGCCAGTCGACCCAGCCGGTCAGCTCCAGCAGCCGCGCCTCACGCTCTGCCGGTTCCATAGCCCGCCACACCCAGCGGGTGATCGGCTCCGGCTTGCTCTCCTCGTCGTTCACGGCAGCCGGGGCCGTGGCCGGCGACGCCACGGCGGTGGGGTCAGACATCGGACGCCTCCAGGGCAGTCGGGGCGGACTTCGTCAGCGATGGTCCCGGGGCGGGCCGCGCCAGCCACTTCATCAGGTCGCCGTCCCGCCAGGTGAGCCGCATGTTCACTTTCACCGGCGGCAGGTTGCTGTACTGCGCGATGGCCGTGAACTTCGGCAGCTGCATCAGCTCGTGGATCGGGGCCAGGTCCGTTTCGACCTGGGTGGTCGACGACGAGTTCTGTCCGCGGCCCGTCGACTTCGTGGTGCGCTCCACGTACGTACGGCCGTAGATGCCAGAGAAGTGGCGCAGGGTTTCGGGGTCGCCGCAGCCCGGCAGCAGCATCCGCAGCCCCGAAGCGCTGAGCACGGTGTTGGCGGCGTCGTGCCCGAACCGGGTCCGCAGCTGCGACAGGTCGTGCCAGACGGTCAGCACGGTGATGCCCATGCCCCGGCCCGTGGTGAGCACCCCCGGAAGTCCGGGGTAGCGCAGCATGTTGCCGGCCTCGTCGACCATGACGCCCAGGCCGGGGGAGAGGGGAACGCCGGTGCGGAGGTAGCGCTGCTCGGCGCCGTGGATGATCGACGCGATGATGGCGGTCAGCAGGGGCGCGTACCGCTCGGCGTCCGAAGGGGCGGCGACCAGGCAGACGGTGGCGTTCTTGTCGAGCAGCTCCTCCACCGTGAAGTCGGTGCCGGCCGCGGTGGCCCGCACCTCCTCGTCCCTGTACACCGAGGCGATGACGTTCAAGGTGAACTGGATGCTGCCGATTCCGTCGTCATGGAGCGTGACCCAGGGCCGGGAGTAGTCCAGGGAGACCTCGGGGTACTCCGGTTCGAGAACCGCCTTGACGTGCTCGACCGCGTCCTTGCCAAGGGCCAGCCACTCCCTGAACGCGTTGATGCCGCCGCCGGTGATGTTGGCGGCGAGCAGCAGACCCTTGAGGATGCCACGCGCCTGGTCGATCCAGGGAGCGGCCCGCTTGTCATGACCGGAGGTGGAGGCGTTGGCAAGCCACTCCGCCATCCGGTCGGCCGACTTGGGGTCCTTGGCGTAGTCGACGGGAGACCAGCGGGCGGTCTTGCGGCCGGGGATTCCGGCTGGGGCGATGACGTACACCGGCCCTAGGTGCCGTCGGCTCTCGTAGATCACATCGAGGTCCGCGGCCTTGACGGTGGTCACGACCAGCGGGCCCTGCCACTCGGCGGCGTTACCGAGGACCAAACCGGTTGTTTTCGTGGAGCCCGGGACGCCGAACACGGTCGCGGAGATGTTGGGCTCCGCGGCGAGGATCTTCTTCGTGAGCTGTCCCCGCCCGGCGGTGATCTGGTTCGGCCGGTTGACCGGGTCGGGATCGACGGCGAGTTCCTTCTCCGTCTTCACCCCGCCCCACTGGGCGCCACCGAGGTCCTTCTTGCCGCCGAAGACCCGCAGCAGGACGGCCACGATGACGATCAGCAGGACCAGGAAGACGGCGACCACGAGCCAGAACGCCCAGGTGGGCGGGGCCGGTTCGTAGACCGATCCGGGGCCCTGGCTGACGGTCAGCAGGATGGTCTCGGGCAGGCTCTTGCTGGACGATGCCCACCCCTTGCCGGTCACCAGCCCCGCCACGGGCGCGGCCGCGAGCACGATCGCGCTGGCGCCGATGAGGAACCCGGCGCCGATGGCGGCTAGGAGCGTGCTGTCGTCCATGCTCTTGTCGTTGGCCATCAGACCACCATCCGCTCGTCCGTTTCGAACAGGGCCTTCTCGGTGTGGGACAGCATCAGTTGGACCGCGTGGCTGCCGCCGCCGCGGCCGACCTTCCACAGGGCGCGGCCGCGTTGGCCGGCGCCCCAGCTCCCGATCAGTTCGCACTCGGCGTCGGTCAGGCCGATCGCCTCGCGCGTGATCTGGAGCGGCTTGGTGTCCTGGGCAAGCTGGATGCGGGTCTCGCAGGACGCGATCAGGTCCTTGGCGATGGCCACGGCCTCCGAGCCGGCCGCGCCGACGGACTCGAAGTCCGACAGGCGGTGCGTGGCCAGGAGTTGGATGGTGCCGGTCGCACGGGACAGGCGCAGGTCCGCGTCGATTTTGCGGACCATCGCGGCGCCGCCGGATCGCATCTGCCGCCACAGCTCATCGCGTACGACGATCCACGGACGCTCGCCGGGACGGTCGATCGCTGACTGCGCCCAAGAGGAGACACAGGTCAGGACCATTGCCACGGTCTCGTCGCCGTACTGCTCCAGGGCGGAGATGTCGACGCTCTGGATTGGGGCTTCCCAGTCCAGTCCGATCGAGGTCTGCTCGTCGAACAGCCCGCCCAGGTGGCCGGTGATCATCCCGCCGAGCGCGGAGCGCAGGGACGCCATGTGTTCCCGGGCGAGCTGGATGTCGTCGTCGCGGACGCGTAGCTCCCGCGCCATGGCCTCGCTCGGGTCGCGCAGCTTCGCGTAGACCAGGGGGAGGGTCGGCACGGCCAGGTTGCTCTGTCCGTGCAGCTCGCCGGTGACCTCGCGGACCGCGACGTCCAGGCACTCCTCTTCCTGCGGGCGGAGGGTCCGCTTCAGCTGGAGTTCCAGCAGTGCCTTCAGCAGGGTCAGCCGCCTGCGGTGGATCTCCTGGAGCCGGGCCTGGAGCACAGCCCGGTCCTTGATGTTCTCCAGGTCGAAACCCAGAGGGCCTGCATCCAGCGGGTTGAGCCTGCCGGGCAGACCGGGACCGAGGCGGACAGGGTCGACCCCAAGGTGCTCGCACAGTCCCTTGTACTCGCCCTTGACGTCCCCGGCGATCAGCGTGCGGTGGCCCAGGGCCATCAGGCGGAAGCACAGCGCCTTGATGTGTGCGCTCTTCCCACTGCCGGGGATGCCGGTGATCATGACGTTGGGGTTGGTGGCGAGCCCCTCCTTGACCCAGGCGGCCGGATGCGCCGAGAACGCCTGCATCGTGAGGGTGTTCCACCCCATGTACACGCCGATGGGCGGCAGGCTCGCGGCGTGCAGGAAGGGATAGATACCCGATGCCCGATCGCTGTCGGCGCGGAAGACCTCAGTCTTCGCGAGCGAGGCGGCCCGACCGGCGAAAGGATGTGGCCACCCTTTGCGAGGCGCGATCCGCATGGCTGCTTCAGGGCTCTCCAGCAGCCGTGAACGGCGTTTCTCGCGTGCGGACAGCTGTCGAGGGACTGGGCGCTCTTCGGCCTCGTCCAGGAAAGTCCCCAGAGGAGCGGCTTTGAGGCGGGTGTCGCCACCATCACCGCGGCGGAGGAAAGACATCAGATGCCCACCCGTCGGTCCGGCAGCCCCAGGCCCAGGGGCAAGGCCGCGATGGTGAAACCGTCGTCCTGCGCACCCCAGATCCGGCGGACTTCAAGGCCAGCCGATGAGGCATCGGCCTGGAGCTCAGCACATGCTGTCTCCAGCTCCTCGAGGTCCGTCACCGTGACGGCGACGAGAGCAGTGAGCCGCAGGACTCCGTGGCCGCTCGCTCGGGCCACGTCCTGGGCGCGCGCGGTCATCGCCTCGCGCCGCTCGTCCTCGCTTTCCGCGCGCCCGGTCTTCGCCCGCAGTTTCCGGGCTGCATCACGCTTCGTCTTCTCGCGGGCCAGTTCCTGCCGTGCCTTCGCCGGACCGATCGGCTCGTAGACCAGAGTGAGAGATCGCCTGGCATTAGATCGGGGGCGAAGCAGTGGCTGGAGGAATGTCGCATAGACCTCGGACTGAGGAAGGCCCCTGACCTGATAGCTGACCGTCCATGCGCCATCGTGACGGTAGAGGCCCCAGATCGTCTCGGTGGCGGCGGGCCCGGCCAGCTCTGGAGCCACCCCCTTGGGGGCGCCTTGCCACGTCGGATCTTCTGCGGCAGTGCTGCGGGCGGACAGCGCCAGTTGGGCTTCGGGATCGAATGCTGTGCGGATCACCTGAGCGACACCTCGCGGGGACAGCCATTCGGTGACCTGAAGCCCCGCGCTGGAAAGTGGGCTCGCCATCGCGTTGATCTCACGGACGAGGACGGCGGCCGCGCCGATCTGGCCGCCTCCGGCGCCTTTGATCATCAGACGGGCGCGGGCAGCGGACAGGGTGACGGACAGGTACGTCTCTCGGGTGGTGGCAGCGGGGCCTGCGCCTGCCATCAGTTCGTCGAGGGCCTGGACGGCCGCCGGCGGCGCGTCGGGGGAGGTGTGGCGGTCCGTCCACGAGCGCAGAGCCGCTCCGTCGTCGGGGAGGCTGCGCTGATGGACGGAGATACGGGTGATTACCCCGTCTTCCTTGCAGAGTCCGCGGAGGAAGGCGGCCCATCCCTTCACCCGGGCGTTCTGCTTCTCTGTGTCGACGAGCGCGAGCCCGGGGAAGGACACGCGGCAGATCGCTGTGTAGGTGTTGTCCACCGGGTTATGCATGATCCCGAGTTGACCGCCGAGGCCGTCGGGCGCTTCCAACAGGTGCAGCCGGGCGAGCCGGCCCGGCAGGTCCATCGGTTGGCTGCCGTCTGCGGTCCGCGGTGCGAACAGGCCGGAGAAGAAGAGGTTGCGGTTGGTAGCCACTGCGATCTGATGCCTAACTGCGAGAACGATCCACTCGTCTGCTGACAGCCCGAGCACCCGCCCGTAAGCGAGAAGCAGCAGGAGGAGCGCCATGGGCAGCGCGAAGAGGGCGGAGCTCCAGGAGCGGGTGTAGATGGGGAGCATGGCGAAGATCAAGGCCGCCACGACCAGCACGAAGCCGAGGCCGCTCAAGTTGCCCATGAAGCCGGAGCGTTCCGACTGCCAACCGCCATACAGTGCGGGTTCTGTCTGGGACACGGGTCAGCTCCCTCCGGAACTGCTCGGGGGTGGGGGGTTCGGTGCGGGCGCGGGTGGCGTGGCGGGCGCCGGCACGGCAGGCTGCGCAGGCGTGGGCGGAGAGGGCTCTGGCTCTCTCTCCGGCGTCGCGGACTGGGCAGCGGTGGGTGGCGATTCCCCGCCGTCGCTGTTGCGGGGCGGAACCACGACGTGGCGGCCGCCCTGGGCGCCGTGGCCGAGGCCGGCGTTGGCTGCCGTGTTCTGGAACGAGCTCTCGGCGACGTCCTTGCCTGCTGCGGCGACCTGGAGCCCAACCCCGACGGTTCCGGCGACCTTACTCATGAAGGTGCCGCTCTTGCTGCCCAGCATGGCCTTGGACCAGAAGCCCCGGCCCGCGCCGCTGTCGCTGGACGCGATGGAGTTCTCCGCCTCCAGTGCCTTGGTGTAGTTGCCGCCGCCGCCGGAGGTTCCGGCACCGCTGAGGGAGGGCTGGTTGCCGCCGAACATCGAGGAGACGGAACTTCCGAGACTGCTGATCATCCCGGAGCCGGTCGACGTTCCGTCACCGGCATCGCTGACGATGATGAACCGGGCCAGGACAGGCCAGCTGGTGCCCGCGACGACGAAGATGATGAAGCCGACGATGACGTTGCGTACGCCCTGGCCGCCGGTCATTGCGGCGAAGCCGATGGCGAAGCAGACGACGATCACGGGCTTGGCCAGGATGAGCGCAATCAGCGCGTTCCGTGCCTTGGGCAGCCAGTTCTTTGTGGGATCTGCCATCGAGCCCGCGGCGGCGATGGGCATCATCGTAACGATGATCATGATCCCGGCCTGACGGACCAGCATTTCGACCCACAGGGCGCCGATCGCGAGAATGCACAGGATCGACATGACGAGCACGAAGCCCACCATGGCCGGGGCGATGCCGCTTCCCGTGATGAGTGCCGACCCGGCCACGGCCGTTCCGCCGCCTCCGAGGAGGCCGCCGAAGAGCGTCCCGAGCTGCTCCTTCATCGCCTTCGTCGCGTCCTCTGAGGTGCTCCCGCCACCGTCGAAGGTGTAGTTGATCAGGGCGGTGGAGAGGGTGTCGGACCAGTTGAGGGCCACTTGTGTGGCGAAGAGGTACACCGCGAGAACGGCAGCCCACTTTGCCAGGCCCGTGATCGCCGTGACGAGCGGACCGCCCTGTTGGGACACGGCCACCTTGCTGAATTGCACCAGCAGTAGGAACGCCGCAATGATCACCGATAGACCTGTGGTGAAGCCCAGGATGCGGTTGATCCCCGTCTTTGTCAGGTCGATGGTGGAGATGTCGTTGAAGGCGTCTGCGAACTGCCGTAGGAGCCAGATCACCGACTCGCCCAGTTTGGCAGCGGCCTCTTCCAGTGCGTCGGCTGCCGCCTGGCTGATCTGTTCTCTCGCCCACGTCAACGGCGTCTTGGCGGGAGGCGGCCACTTGCCGTTGGCTTCCTCCTTGCAGACGGCGAAAGCCTTACCGTCTGTCTTGACGCACTTGACAAGGTATGAGTGGAACTTCTCGTAGTTGGGCTGATTCTTGTCGGCCGTCTTCTCCCAGCGTTCCAGTTCCTTGAGCTCGAATTGGCGGCCGTCCTTTCCGATGTG
>NZ_JAPSIW010000378.1 GCF_031178505.1 Streptomyces sp.
AGCCAGCGGTCCCGCCGCTCCGGGTCGGGGTCGCCGGACCAGAGCCGCTCGTAGCCGGTGGGCCCCGCGACGTAGTAGTAGGGGACGAAGAGGTGGCGCGGTACCTCGGCGAAGGCGGCCCGCCAGGCGGGGTCGGTGAGCTCGCCGTACGCCTCGATCTCGCGCACGAGCGCCCGCCGCTCCCGCGCCGCGGCGTCCGCGAACGCGTCCGGTACTTCGCTCATGGCTCCACTCTCGCCCCGCCGGAGCCGCCCGGCGAACGGTCCCGGCGAACGGCCCCCGGAGTGTCCCCGAAGGTGGTTCGGGAGGGGGCGCGAACGAGCCGTGGAGAGGTCCCGGAAGGTCCTGGGACTCCGGTCCTAGGACGGGGCGTCTGAGACGATGGAACGGTGAACGAGAATCCCGGGGACACCGTGCAGGAGCAGACCTTCTACGAGCAGGTCGGCGGCGAGGAGACCTTCCGCCGCCTGGTCCGCCGCTTCTACGAGGGCGTCGCGGAGGACCCGCTGCTGCGGCCCATGTATCCCGAGGAGGACCTCGGCCCGGCGGAGGAGCGTCTCGCCCTCTTCCTGATGCAGTACTGGGGCGGCCCCCGCACCTACAGCGACCACCGCGGCCACCCGCGGCTCCGGATGCGCCACGCCCCCTTCACCGTGGACCGGGCGGCGCACGACGCCTGGCTGCGCCACATGCGCGCCGCCCTCGACGAGCTGGACCTGGCCCCCGAGCACGAGCGGGAGCTGTGGCGCTACCTGACGTACGCCGCCGCGTCGATGGTGAACAGCGCGGGCTGACCCGGGCACGGCCCCCCTTCTCCCCGACCGGAGGCCGACCGCCGGGCGTCCTCACCGGCGGGTGCCGCCCACCGCTGGGGAGTGCTCATGGACGGGGCAACGGTCATCCGCGGGCCCCTGCCGTACGCCGGCGCGCGCCGCCGTACCGGCCCCGCCTCGGGCGCCGGCAGGTGGCTGTGGGCGGCGCGCGGCCTGCGCAGTCCCGACGGCTTCCCCCTGGTGCTCGCGGCGGGTGGCGGCCCGGTGCCGGCGCTCGTCGCCCTGGTCGCGCAGAACGCGCTGTTCCGCGAGGAGGGCGGCATCGCCGCGCTGGTACTCCTGCTGGCCGGCCTGGTCGGCGGTGTGGGGGGAGGCGCGGGACGCGGCGGTGCGCGGTGCGGTCACCGACTGCGTGGTGGTCGGCGAGATCCGGGCGACCCACCATCCGACGTTCGGGGAGGGCGCGCCGCACCCGAAGACCCTGTACCACCACACGCTGGACTGCGACGGCGGTCGTCCCCGGGATTTCTCGGCGGAGGAACGGATCGCGGAGCCGGGCGGGACGGTACGCATCGCCGACGACCCGGCGGGCCGGATGGACCCGGTCCCGGAGCACCGGAACAGGGCGCACGGCTCCCCGGTGCTCCCGGCGGCCCTGCTCGTGCTGTCCACGGCCCTCACCGTCGTCACCCTGGCGGCGGAGGGCAGGGCGGAGGAACGGCGGAGCTGAGGCCCCGGCCATGCCCGGGCCACGGTTGCGGTCAGGCGTGGGAGGCGGCGACCGGTGCCACCTGGAGCGCCATCGGCGCGGTCCGCAGGGCGACGGAGCCGTACGGGGTGCGCAGCCGCAGCCACGGCCCCGAGGCGAACAGCGCGAGCGGCACGTCCGCGGCGACGGACGCGGGCGGCAGGAAGCCCAGCGACTGGGCGGCGTGCACGGCTCTCAGCGGCAGCCCGGTCGCGCCGAGCGTGCGGGCCCAGATCTCGCGGCCGATGCGGTCCCGCTCGGACCGGGTGCGCCGCTCCTCGGGCAGGGCCTCGTCCCGGGCGCGGAACTCGGCGACGGCCGCGGCGACCGCGCCCCTCATCCCGTCGGCGTCGGGCAGCCCGGCGACCGGCTCCCAGCCTCCGCGGGGCGGGAGCACGCCCGTCCACGGCGGTCCGGTGACGGCGCCGGGGACGACGGCCTTGCCGGCCGACTCCTCGATGCCGTCGAGGAGTTCACCGGCCGAGACGGTGACGTCGAAGTCGGCCGCGTCGACCAGCCGGGCCGTGCGGATCGCGAGGACCTCGAACGACGGCGGCCGGCCGAAGACGGCCAGCGCCCCGCCGTCGCACCGGAGGCGGACGGCGGCGGCCCGGTCGTAGTGCACGAGCCGGCCCAGGAAGGCGGCGAGGGCCGCCGCCTCCCGGGCGTCGGCGAAGTGGAGGGGCGCGAGCACGCTCATGCGGCGGAGGTCATCCCGTCGTCGACGTACTCCTCCAGGAAGCTGCGCTCCTCGGCGGTGATCCGCCGCGGCCGCTGCGCCTCCAGGTCGAAGGGCACGACGACCGTGGAGGCCCGTACGTAGGTCACGTCCGGGTCCTTGATCTCGTAGGCGATCGTCAGGGACGCCGCGCCTATCTTCGTGACCCAGGACTCGATGGTCACCGGCTCGTGCCGGTGGACCAGGGGCCGCACGTAGTCGATCTCGTGCCGGGCCACGACGGACCCGCCGGAGAACGACGGGGAGCCGTCCCCGGGCGCCAGCCGGAACATGAAGTCGATCCGCGCCTCTTCCAGGTACCGCAGGAAGACGACGTTGTTGACGTGCCCGAAGGCGTCCATGTCCGACCAGCGCAGGGGACAGCTGTAGATGTGCCTCGCCATGGAGTCCGTCAGCCCCGGGTCAGCTTCTTGTAGGTGGCGCGGTGCGGACGGGTGGCGTCCGGGCCGAGCCGCTCGACCTTGTTCTTCTCGTACGACTCGAAGTTGCCCTCGAACCAGAACCACTTGGAGTCGCCCTCGTACGCCAGGATGTGCGTGGCGACCCGGTCGAGGAACCAGCGGTCGTGGGAGACGACCACGGCGCAGCCGGGGAAGTCGAGGAGCGCGTTCTCGAGCGAGGACAGGGTCTCGACGTCGAGGTCGTTGGTGGGCTCGTCGAGGAGCAGCAGGTTGCCGCCCTGCTTGAGGGTGAGCGCGAGGTTCAGGCGGTTGCGCTCACCACCGGAGAGCACGCCGGCCGGCTTCTGCTGGTCCGGGCCCTTGAAGCCGAACGCGGAGACGTAGGCGCGGGACGGCATCTCGACCTGGCCGACGTTGATGTAGTCCAGCTCGTCCGAGACGACGGCCCAGAGGGTCTTCTTCGGGTCGATGTTGGCGCGGGTCTGGTCGACGTACGAGATCTTGACCGTGTCGCCGATCCGGATGTCGCCGGAGTCCGGGGTCTCCAGGCCCTGGATCATCTTGAACAGCGTGGTCTTGCCGGCGCCGTTCGGGCCGATCACGCCGACGATGCCGTTGCGCGGGAGGGTGAAGGACAGGTCGTCGATGAGGACCTTGTCGCCGAACGCCTTGGAGAGGTTGTTGACCTCGACGACGACGGAGCCCAGGCGCGGGCCCGGCGGGATCTGGATCTCCTCGAAGTCCAGCTTCCGCATCTTGTCGGCCTCGGCCGCCATCTCCTCGTAACGGGCGAGGCGCGCCTTGGACTTGGCCTGGCGGCCCTTGGCGTTGGAGCGGACCCACTCCAGCTCTTCCTTGAGGCGCTTCTGGCGCTTCTCGTCCTTCTTGCCCTCGACCTTGAGGCGCTCGGACTTCTTCTGGAGGTAGGTCGAGTAGTTGCCCTCGTACGGGTGGGCGCGGCCGCGGTCGAGCTCGAGGATCCACTCGGCGACGTTGTCGAGGAAGTACCGGTCGTGGGTGATGGCCACGACGGTGCCCTTGTACTGGGCGAGGTGCTGCTCGAGCCAGTTGACCGACTCGGCGTCGAGGTGGTTGGTGGGCTCGTCGAGGAGCAGCAGGTCGGGCGCCTCGAGCAGCAGCTTGCAGAGGGCCACGCGACGCTTCTCACCACCGGAGAGGTTGGTGACCTGCCAGTCGCCGGGCGGGCAGCCCAGCGCGTCCATGGCCTGCTCCAGCTGGGCGTCGAGGTCCCACGCGTTGGCGTGGTCCAGGTCGTCCTGGAGCTTGCCCATCTCCTCCATGAGCTCGTCGGTGTAGTTCGTCGCCATCTCCTCGGCGATGGCGTTGAACCGGTCGAGCTTGCCCTTGATCTCGGCGACGCCGTCCTCGACGTTCTCCAGGACGGTCTTCGACTCGTCGAGCTTCGGCTCCTGCATGAGGATGCCGACGGAGTAACCGGGGGTGAGGAACGCGTCGCCGTTGGAGGGCTGCTCCAGGCCGGCCATGATCTTCAGCACCGTGGACTTACCGGCACCGTTCGGGCCGACCACACCGATCTTCGCACCGGGCAGGAAGCTCAGCGTCACGTCATCGAGGATGACCTTGTCGCCGTGCGCCTTGCGCGCCTTGCGCATGGTGTAGATGTACTCAGCCAAGAGAAACCGTCCGGCAAAGAGTGAGTGGGCAGATACACCCATCTTGCCAGCCGCCCGGGGTGAGACGGAAACCGGAAAGATCCGGGACCGGACCGCGGGGCGGGGGCGTGACGGGCTCGCGGCGGAGGCGACGGCGCCCGGCGTACGACCGGTGAGGGCCCGGTACGGGGCCGCCGGGGGTCCGGGACGCGCGACGGCCCCGGCGCGCGGGTGCGGGCCGGGGCCGTGCGGGGCTCACGGGCGAGGGGCGTCACGGCCCGGGGGCGTGACGCGGATCACTCCGCGAGGTCCGGGGCCGGCGTGGCCGGCCCCGGTGGTGACTCAGTGACCGGCGGTCTTCTTCTTGCGGAGGAAGAACACCGCGCCGCCGCCGGCCAGGACGAGCGCGACGGCGATGCCGGCGATCATCGGGGTGGCGTTGGAGCTGCCGGTCTCGGCCAGGTCACCGCCACCGGTGGTGGCGGAGCCGGTCGTGCCCGTGGCACCGGTGGTGCCGGTCGAGCCGGTCGAGCCGGTGGAACCCGTCGAGCCGGTGGTGCCGGTCGAACCGGTGGAGCCGCCCGGGGTGGTCGGGGAGGGCTCGGTGGTGGGGGTCTGCGACGGCGACTCGGACGGAACCGGGCCCGGGGTGGCCGTCTTGCAGTCGAGAACGCCCTCGAAGGTCTCCTCGAAGCCGTTCGGGCCCTTGATCGTGAACTTGTAGGCCTCGTCCTCGGCGAGCGGGACCGGCACGGTCTTCGTCTCGCCCGGGGCGATCGACAGGGAGACGCCCTTCAGGTCGAAGGTCCAGGGCTCGTCGCCCTTGTTGGTCGCGACGACCTCCAGGCCGCCCTTGGCGCAGTCCTTGGCGACCGTGACGGACGGGATCGGGCCCGTCTTCGCCCAGGTCGCGGAGGCCTTGGCGGAGACGGTGGACTCGCTGGAGCCGGCCAGGATCAGGGTCTGCGAGGGGCCGTCGAGGGAGACGAAGGCGCGGCCCAGCGGGACCTTGGTGGAGGCCTCGACGATCAGCTCGGCGGAGCCGTCGGGGGTGCCGGCGGGGACGTCGAAGAAGATCTCGTCGCCGTTCTTGGCCTCGGTGACGGGCTTGCCGTCCTTGCCGACGACGGTGACGCCCGCGGCCACGCCGGGGGCGGTCGCGATCTTCGCGGTCTGGGAGTTGGTGGAGACCGTGACGGGGCCGAGCTTCTGACCGGCCTTGCCCGACACGGAGGACGGGGACAGGGTCAGGGAGGCCTCGGGCTCCGCCAGCTTGACCGCGTCCTTGAGGAGGGACTCGGTCAGCTTCTGCGCGTCGGGGCTCGTCGGCGTCGCCGTGACGTCGTCGGAGAGCTTCCAGATGGCGGCCTGCGTGGCGGCGGCGGCCTCACCCTTGGAGAGGTCGGCACCCACCTTCGCGCCGAGGTCCTGCGCGGAGATCTTCGGGTAGGAGTTCTCCAGGATCCAGAGGATCTTGCCCGCGTTCTCGTTGCTGTGCAGCGAGGACGCGTCCCAGCCGACCTCCTTGTACCGGTAGTCGTGCTTGGCCGGGGTGCGGAAGTCGATGCAGTAGGTCGAGAGAGTTCCCCCACCCTCGACCTCCATGGTGAAGAGACCGCCGGAGACCGCGTCCGGCCACTCCTTGCCGTTCTCGTCGACGATCTTGATGTCGCCGGACTCTTCCTCCGACAGACCACCGAGCTTCGCCGTGGCACCACCGGAAGCCGCGGCGCCGTCATCGGCGAGGGCCGGCGCGGCCGTCACCATCGTGCCGGCCACGGCGAGGCCGGCGACCAGCGTCGCGGCGGCGAGACGGGCAGCGCCCCGCCCACGAACTGAAAACATTGGATTCCCCTCCGGGCGAGCCGCTCCGCGAACTTGGTCGTTTCACGTGGGGGGAGCGCCCGCCAGCAGACTCACAGACTCGATGGGCTCACGTGCCACATGAGTACTCGGGAATCCTAGGGATGCGGAAGCCCCCGGTGCCCTGTCATTCGATCAGATAACCATTCCGTCTCGGAATCGTTATCCGCCTGGCGAGTTGGTCGACAAATCCCCACAACTCAAGGTCAGGGCACGGTTACCAGCTGGTTCGATCCGGTCGCCCAGGGGTCGTCCCCGGTCCCCTTTCCGGCGGCGATCGGGGGCCCGCTCCCCGGAGCGGAGGGTCCGGGGCCGTCGCCTCCACTCCCCGCACCAAACGGAGCATATGACTCCGTTTCATGTCCCGGGCCCGGTTCCCGCTGGGACTCCGCCCGCGCCGCACGGCGGAAGGCCGCCGTACCCCGCGCCAGGTCGTGCCCGACCGCCAGCGCGTCGATGTCCACGAAGGTCTTGCGCTGTCC
>NZ_JAPSIW010000379.1 GCF_031178505.1 Streptomyces sp.
GCGGGGTGGCTGCGCCAGTCCGGGTGACCGGGCATGGGCGGGGTGCTCTTCCCGTACAGCCAGCCCTGGAAGAAGGCGGTGAGGTCGCGGCCGGCGACCCGCTCGGCGAGGGCGGTGAAGTCGGCGGTGGTGGCCGTCCCGTCCCGGTGCCCGGCGACCCAGCGGCGTTCCAGGCGGTCGAAGGCCTCGGCGCCGATCTCCTGGCGGAGCGCGTAGAGGACCAGGGCGCTGCCGTCGTAGACGACGGGGCGGAAGAGGCTGATCTTCCGGCCGGGCGCGGGCGGCTCGGGGGCGGCGGGCGGGCCGCCTGCCGCCCGCCACGTGTCGGAGGCGGCGTAGGCGGCCCGCATGCGCCGCTCCATGGTCTCCCCGCCGTGCTCCTGCGCGTACAGGGCCTCGTACCAGGTCGCGTGGCCCTCATTGAGCCACAGGTCGGACCAGGTACGGGGCGAGACGCTGTTGCCGAACCACTGGTGCGCCAGCTCGTGGACCATGATCGAGTCGACGTACCACTCGGGCAGCCGGGTCGAGGTGAACAGGTTCCGCTCGAAGAGGGAGAGCGTCTGGGTCTCCAGCTCGTATCCGGTGCGCGCGTCCGCGACGAGGAGGCCGTAGGTCTCCAGGGGGTACGGGCCGACCCGGTCCTCCATCCACGCGATCTGGCCGGGCGTCTTGCGCAGCCAGGGTTCCATCAGCTCCCGGTCGGCGGTGCGCACCACGTCCCGCAGGGGCAGCCCGTGCGGGCCGGTGCGGTGCAGGACGGTGGAGCGGCCGATGGAGACCTGGGCGAGTTCGGTGGCCATGGGGTGGCGCGTGCGGTACGTCCACGTGGTGGTCGTGCCGTGGTCGTCCCGGCCTGCGGGCAGGCCGTTCGCGACGGCGGTCAGGCCGCGCGGGGCGGTGATCCGGAAGGTGAAGTGCGCCTTGTCGGAGGGGTGGTCGTTGGAGGGGAAGACGCGGTGGGCCGCGTCGGCCTGGTTGGCCATGGCGAGGCCGTCGGTGGTGCGGACCCAGCCGCCGGTGTCGGCGGGCCCGCGCGGGTCGCTGGTGTGGGTGACGGTGATCTCGACGGCCTCCCCCGCGTCGACCGGCTCGGCCGGGGTGAGGACCAGGTCCTCGCCGCTGGTGGTGTGGGCGGCGGGCAGGTGGTCGACGGTGACGGCGGAGACCGTGCCGTGGGAGAAGTCGAGGTGCAGCCGGTCCAGGTCGGCCGTGGCGAGCGCCCGGATGCGGGTGACGGCGGCGAGCGGCTCGCTGTTGGTGCCGGGGTAGGTGAGGGCGATGTCGTACGCGAGGACGTCGTAGCCGGGATTGCCCAGGGTGGGGAACAGCCGGTCCCCGATGCCCAGGGGCTCGGGCACGGTGCCGGGCGCCGGAGCGGTGCCGCCCAGCGGCGCGAACGGCGTGCCGGGCCCCGGAGCGGTGCCGGCGTCCGCCCGGGGCGCCGGCGGGCCGGGGGCGGCTCCGGAGGCGGGCAGGGCGGCGGCGACCAGCCCGGCCGAGGAGGCGACGAGGACGGCGGCACGGAGCCACCGCGCGCGGGGAGCGGTGGGGCGGGGTGTGAGCGGCATGCGCTACCGCTACCAGGGCCTTCCCCGCTCCCCCGGGCGGCGCGCTCGCCCGCCACCCGAAGGGCTCACGCCCGGCGGCGGTCCTCCGGTGCCCCGTCCCCGTCGCGTGGGGTGCGGCCCCGCCCGCCGGGGGCGCGGTGCCGGGCGCGGGCCACGTCGTACACGCCCGGCACGTCCCGCATGGCGCGCATGAGGGCGGGCAGTCCGGCGGCGTCGGCCAGCTGGAGCGTGTACGTGTGGCGGACCCGCTGCTCGCTGGGCGGCTCGACGGTCGCGGCGACGACCTCGGCCCCGGCGGCGGCGATGGCCTCGGTGAGGTCGGCGAGGAGACCGGGGCGGCCGAAGGACTCGGCGACGAGCGTGACCCGGCACCGGGCGGTGGCGCCCCAGCGCACGGTGACGGGCGCCCGGCCCAGCCGGCGCATGGCATCGGCGGCGGCGCAGCCGGTCCGGTGGACGGTGACGGAGCCGCCGCGCACCTGGAAACCGGTGATCTCGTCGGGCGGTACGGGGGTGCAGCACCCGGCCGGGCGGACGGCGGCGGGTGGCTCGCCGTCCAGTTCGGCGTGGAGCTCGGCGCCCGACCGCCGGTCGGCCGTGACGCTGAGGGGTGGACGCGGGTCACCGGCGGCGGGGGCCTCGGCGGCCTCCGGGTGGGCCTGCAGCCAGGTGGTGATCGCGATCCGGGCGGCGGGGGTACGGGCGTGCTCCAGCCACTCCGGGGAGGGCCCGGAGGCGGTGTCCTGGCGGACTCCGGCGGGGGTGCCGGCGGGCCCGCCGGGGAGCAGGAGCTGGACGGTGTCGCCGTCGGCGAGGACGGTGCCGAGAGGGGCGAGCCGGCCGTTGACGCGGGCGCCGAGACAGGCGTGGGCGGCTTCGCCGTGCTGGGCGTAGGCGGCGTCGACGCAGGTGGCGCCGGCGGGCAGGCCGAGGGTGCCGCCGTCGGCGCGGAACACGGTGATCTCACGGTCCTCGGCCAGGTCGGCGCGGAGCGAGGTCCAGAAGGTGTCGGGGTCGGGGACGGCCTGCTGCCAGTCGAGGAGGCGGGCGAGCCAGCCGGGGCGGGTGGGGTCGACGCGCTCCCCGTCGAGCGGTTCCCGGGCCGCGGGCGGCTCCGGGGCGGCGGACGGCTCCGGGCCCGGGGAACGCGGAGGTCCCGCGGCCGGGCCTGGCCCGGGGGCGGCGGGGGCCGGTTCGTGGCCCACGTACGGGTTGCCCAGGGCGACGACGCCCGCCTCGGCCACCTTGTGCATCCGGTGGGTGCGGATGAGGACCTCGGCGACGGAGCCGTCGGGAGCGGCGACGGCCGTGTGGAGGGACTGGTAGAGGTTGAACTTGGGGGTCGCGATGAAGTCCTTGAACTCGGAGATCACCGGGGTGAAACAGGTGTGCAGTTCGCCGAGGACGGCGTAGCAGTCGGCGTCCTCGGCGACGAGGACGAGGAGCCGGCCGAAGTCGCAGCCGCGCAGCTCGCCGCGCTTGAGCCGGACGCGGTGGACGGAGACGAAGTGGCGCGGCCGGACGAGAACCTCGGCGTCGATGCCGGCCTCGCGGAGCACGGTGGAGACCTGGTCGGCGACGGCACCGAGGGTGTCCCCGGACCGGGCGTCCCCGGCGACGAGCGCCCGGGTGTTCTCGTACTCCTCGGGGTGGAGGATGGCGAAGACGAGGTCCTCCAGCTCCGTCTTGAGGGCCTGGACGCCGAGCCGTTCGGCGAGGGGGATGAGGACGTCCCGGGTGACCCGGGCGATCCTGGCCTGTTTCTCCGGCCGCATGACGCCGAGGGTGCGCATGTTGTGGAGGCGGTCGGCGAGCTTGATGGACATGACCCGGACGTCGTTGCCGGTGGCGACGAGCATCTTGCGGAAGGTCTCGGGTTCGGCGGCGGCGCCGTAGTCGATCTTCTCGACCTTGGTCACGCCGTCGACCAGGTACGCGACCTCGTCCCCGAACTCCCGCCGCACCTGATCGAGCGTCACCTCCGTGTCCTCGACGGTGTCGTGGAGGAGGGAGGCGGTCAGGGTGGTGGTCTCCGCGCCGAGTTCGGCGAGGATGAGGGTGACGGCCAGCGGGTGCGTGATGTACGGCTCGCCGCTCTTGCGGAACTGGCCGCGGTGGGAGGACTCGGCGAGGACGTACGCCTTGCGCAGCACCCCCAGGTCGGCGTCGGGGTGGTGGGCGCGGTGCGCCTCCGCCACATGGCTGATGGCGTCGGGGAGCCGGTCGCGGGGGGTGGGTCCCGCGGTGGCGCCGAGGAGGGCGGCCCGGCCGAGCCGGCGCAGATCGAGCCGGGCGCGTGCGCGTCTGCGGACGGTGGTCTCGGCGGCGGCGGTCTCCGCCGCGCTCACGGGATGGGTGGCCTCTGCGCTCATGGGGCACCTCCGGCAACGTCGACCGGCGGTGGGCGGGCCAGGCGTGCCCGGGGGCCGGTGCTTGATGCTACCGACCCCACCACGTGGCGCAGTCACGCTCTCGCCGAGCGTGAATCGGATCACCCGATCGAGGGACGGGTCAGTCGTTGACCGGAGCGTCTCCCGGGCCCGCGAGCCAGGCGGGGTCGACGGTGCCCTCGGCGACGATCACGGCGGGTCCGGTCATCTCGATGGCGCCGTCGGGGTGCTCGGTGATGACGAGGGTCCCGCCGAGGACGTCGACGGTGTACGTGACGGGGGCGCCGGTCACGGCCGGGTCGGCGCCGTCGCGGCGGGCGGCGGCGACGGCCACGGCGCACGCGCCCGTGCCGCAGGAGCGGGTCTCGGCGGCTCCGCGCTCGTGGACGCGCATGGCGACGTGCCGGGGGCCCCGGTCGACCACGAACTCGATGTTGACGCCGTCCGGGTACACGGAGGCGGGCTCGTACGGCGGCTCGTCGTACAGGTTGCCCGCGTGGCTCAGGTCCTCGACGAAGGCGACGGCGTGCGGGTTGCCCATGTTCACGTTGCGCGCGGGCCAGCTGCGGCCGCCGACGGTGACGGTGACCCCGGCGTCGGGGAGGGCGGCCCTGCCCATGGAGACGGTGACGGAGCCGTCCTTGTCGAGGTGGACGCGCTTGACGCCGCCGCGGGTGGCGACGGCGACCTCGCCGGCGGTGACGTGCCCGGCGTGCTCCAGGTAGCGGGCGAAGACCCGGACCCCGTTGCCGCACATCTCGGCGACGGAGCCGTCGGCGTTCCGGTAGTCCATGAACCACTCGGCCTCGCCGGCCATGTGCCGGGCCTCGGGGTGGGCGGCGCTGCGCACGACGTGCAGCACTCCGTCGCCACCGATGCCGGCCCGCCGGTCGCAGAGGCGGGCGACGACCGCGGGGGGCAGGTCGACGGCGTTCTCGGCGTCGGGGACGATCACGAAGTCGTTCTCGGTGCCGTGTCCCTTGAGGAACCGGAGGGCGGGTGAGGTCTGCGCGCTGGTCACACGATCAACTGTACGGGGTCGGGCCCGGGGGGCCGCCGGTTGTCCACAGGGCGGCGGGGCCTGGGGCGGGTGGGGGCGCGGGGTCAGCGGAGTCGGGCGACACGCCAGACGGCCAGGGCGACCAGCGCCGCGATCGTCACCGTGTAGAGGGCGAGGACGCGCCAGTTCGGGCGTTCGCCCGAGCCCCGCTGCGGGAGCCCCGGCCAGGTGTGGCCGACCTTGCGGGCGGCCATCATGCCCCACCCGGCCGCGCAGGAGCTGATCAGCAGACCGAGCATGGCGACCACGGCCCCGCCGTCGCCGGAACCGAAGGCGAGCGGGAAGGCGAACATCAGGGAGCCGACGGCCGCGAGGGCCACGATCGGCGCGAGCTGCCAGATCCGCAGCCGGCGCTGGGGCCGCAGCTCGACCTCGACCTCGGCGGCGTCCACCTCGACGGCGGTGCCCTCGGCCTCGTCGGGACCGTCCGGGGTCAGCCCCGGCGCGGGGGCGGCGTCACCGTCCGCGCGCAGGACCGCGTCGTGCTGCTCTCTGTCGCGAGGGCCGGCCTCCATCGCCACGCGCCCTCCCACTCGGACTCCACTTGGTCGATCGATGCTCGATGATGGCACGCTCCCGACCGCCGGAATGACGACCGGGGCGTCCCGATGCCATCACGTGATCAGGCTGTAACCGCTCGTTCGACCAACGACAGGGCCTCTCGCGGGAGTTCCCCGCGGTGGTCCGCGGCTCCGCTGAGCCAGTGGACGCGCGGGTCGCGGCGGAACCAGGAGTCCTGACGGCGGGCGAACCGCTTGGTGGCGCGTACGGTCTCGGCGCGCGCCTCTTCCTCGGTGCACTCTCCCGCGAGCGCGGCGAGCACCTGCTGGTAGCCGAGGGCCCGGGAGGCCGTACGCCCCTCGCGGAGCCCCAGGGCCTCCAGCGCGCGCACCTCGTCGACGAGGCCGGCCTCCCACATGCGGTCCACGCGCGCGCTGATGCGGGCGTCGAGTTCGGGGCGGGCGACGTCGACGCCGATCTGCACGGTGTCGTAGACGGACTCGTGACCCGGCAGGTTGGCGGTGAAGGGCTTGCCGGTGATCTCGATGACCTCCAGGGCCCGGACGACGCGCCGCCCGTTGCTGGGGAGGATGGCGCGGCCGGCCTCGGGATCGGCGGCGGCGAGGCGGGCGTGCAGGACGCCGGAGCCGCGCTCGTCGAGCTCCGCCTCCAGGCGGGCCCGGACCTCCGGGTCGGTGCCGGGGAACTCCAGGGCGTCGACGGCCCCGCGTACGTACAGGCCCGAACCGCCGACCAGGACGGGGGTGCGGCCCTCGGCGAGCAGCCGGTCGATCTCGGCGCGGGCCAGGCGCTGGTACTCGGCGACGCTGGCGGCCTCGGTCACGTCCCAGATGTCGAGGAGGTGGTGCGGGACGCCGCCGCGCTCCTCCACCGTCAGTTTGGCGGTCCCGATGTCCATCCCCCGGTAGAGCTGCATGGAGTCGGCGTTGACGACCTCGCCGCCGAGCTGCTGGGCCAAGAAAACGCCCAGATCGGACTTTCCGGCCGCGGTGGGACCGACGACGGCGATGACCCGCGGGGCGGGAGCTGCACTTCTCACCGCCCCAGTCTCGCAAACCTCCCGGCCCGTCCCCGAACGAGCGACG
>NZ_JAPSIW010000380.1 GCF_031178505.1 Streptomyces sp.
GCCCGCGTGTTCAAGGTGCACCTCCAGGTCGGCGGCTTCGACCCGAACGACCCTCTCCTCGACGCCGTGTGGGGCGAACTGGTGGAGCGCCGGACGCCGGTCGTCGTCCACTGCGGCTCGGGGCCGGCGCCGGGACGGTTCACCGGGCCTGGGCCCATGGAGCGGCTGCTCGCCCGGTACCCCCGGCTGCGGGTGATCGTGGCCCACATGGGCATGCCCGAGTACGGCGCGTTCCTGGATCTGGCGGAGCGGTACGAGGAGGTCCGGCTGGACACCACCATGGCCTTCACGGACTTCGGCGAACGGCTCGCGCCCTTCCCCCCGGCCGAGTCCAAGAGGCTCGCGGAACTCGGTGACCGGATCCTCCTCGGTTCCGACTTCCCCAACATCCCCTACCCGTACGTCCATCAGCTGGAGGCCCTGGAGCGGATCGGTCTCGGGGACGACTGGCTGCGGGCCGTCCTGTACGGGAACGGGGCCGCGTTGTTTCACGTGAAACCGAGGCCGTCGCACGGGAATCGGTGAGCGGCGGCTCCGGGGCCGCCGGGGCCGTTTCTCAGGGAATTCACAGGAAAGGGCAAGAGCCCTCTCAGCGGCGGGGGTGAGCGTGGAGCCATGACCGTCACCTCCACCACCCCCGCCCGAGCCGCCACCGGCGCCCGCCGTGGCACGCGCGCCGAGTCGCGGCGTACCGACGGCTCCGCCGTCCGTGTCCTCGTCGTGGACGACGAGGCCTCGCTCGCGGAGTTGCTCTCCCTGGCCCTGCGCTACGAAGGCTGGACGGTGCGGAGCGCGCAGGACGGGGCCGCCGCCCTGCGCGCGGCGCGGGAGTTCCGGCCCGATGTCGTCCTGCTCGACGTGATGCTGCCGGATGCCGACGGACTGAGCCTGCTCGGTTCCCTCCGCAGGGAGCTGCCCGGGGTCCCCGTGCTCTTCCTGACGGCGAAGGACGCCGCCGAGGACCGCGTCGCCGGACTCACGGCCGGGGGCGACGACCACGTCACCAAGCCGTTCAGCCTGGAGGAGGTCGTCGCCCGGCTGCGCGGCCTCATCCGGCGCTCGGGTGCCGCGCCGGCGCGCGGCGGGTCGCTGCTGACCGTCGGCGATCTCACCCTGGACGAGGACAGCCACGAGGTCACCCGGGGCGGCGAGTCGATCCACCTCACGGCCACCGAGTTCGAGTTGCTGCGCTATCTGATGCGCAATCCGCGCCGGGTGCTCAGCAAGGCCCAGATCCTCGACCGCGTGTGGTCGTACGACTTCGGCGGCCACGCCAACGTGGTCGAGCTGTACATCTCCTACCTGCGCCGGAAGATCGACGCCGGCCGGTCCCCGATGATCCACACCCGGCGCGGTGCGGGATACCTCATCAAACCCGGCGAGTAGCCGGCCGAGGGGAGGCCGGCGCGGCTCATCCGGCGCTCGGAAACATCATCGCTATACAGCGTACGAGAGTCCTTGTACGGTGTACGAGTCACGTTCTCGTACACCGTACAAGGAGCTGCCATGACGGCGACGACCGCCGCGAACGAACCGCCCGCCGCCCCGGTGGGCGGTGGTCACCCGCAGCGCTGGCTGATCCTCGGCGTCATCTGCCTGGCCCAGCTCACCGTGCTGCTCGACAACACCGTGCTCAGCGTGGCCATCCCCTCGCTGACCTCGGAACTCCACGCCTCCACCAGCGACATCCAGTGGATGATCAACGCCTACTCGCTGGTCCAGTCCGGCCTGCTCCTCACCGCCGGCAACGCGGCCGACCGCTACGGCCGCAAGAAGCTGCTGGCCGCCGGCCTCGCCCTCTTCGGGCTCGGCTCGCTGGCCGCCGGGCTGGCCGATTCCACCGCCCAGCTGATCGCCGCCCGTGCGGGCATGGGCGTCGGCGGCGCGCTGCTCATGACCACCACCCTCGCCGTCGTCATGCAGATCTTCGACGACTCCGAGCGGGTCAAGGCCATCGCGCTCTGGGCCACGGTCGGCTCGCTCGGCTTCGCCGCCGGACCGCTGATCGGCGGCGCCATCCTCAACCACTTCTGGTGGGGAATGATCTTCCTCATCAACATCCCGGTGGCCCTGATCGGCCTGATCGCCGTCGTGAAGCTGGTCCCCGAGTCCAAGAACCCGCAGGGCGAGCGCCCCGACCTGGTCGGCGCGCTGCTCTCCACGATCGGCATGACCGCCGCCGTCTACGCGATCATCACCGGCCCTGAGCACGGCTGGACCTCCACCGAGGTGCTCGTCCCCGCCGCGATCGGTGTCGTCGTCCTGGCCGGCTTCGCCCTGTGGGAGCTGCGCGTCCCGTACCCGATGCTCGACATGCACTTCTTCCGCAACCAGAAGTTCGTGGGCGCGGTCGCGGGCGCGATCCTGGTCATGTTCGGCATGGGCGGCTCGATGTTCCTGCTCACCCAGCACCTGCAGTTCGTGCTCGGGTACGAGCCGCTGGAGGCCGGCCTGAGGATGGCGCCGCTCGCGCTGACCGTCGTCGCCCTCAACCTCACCGGTGTCGGCCCGCGGATCGTCATGAAGCTCGGCACGCCCCTCACCGTGACCGTCGGCATGACCCTCGTCGCGGCCGGCCTCGGCTCGATCGCGCTGATCGGCGGCGGCTCCGACGGCACGTACTGGGGCATGCTGCTCGGCCTGGTCCTCATGGGCATCGGCCTCGCCGTCTCCAACCCGGCCATGGCCAACGCCATCATGAGCGCGATCCCGCCGGAGAAGGCCGGTGTGGGCGCGGGCGTCAACGGCACCCTCGCGGAGTTCGGCAACGGTCTCGGTGTCGCCGTCCTCGGTGCCGTCCTCAACGCCCGGTTCGCCGCGCTCGTCACCGTCACCGCGACCTCGCTGCCCGCGGCGCTCGCGGCGGCGGGCACGGACGCCGAGCGGGCGGAGATCTCCGGTGCCTTCGCCTCGGGCCTCCAGACCAGCCAGCTCGTGGGCGCGGTCGCGGTCTTCGCGGGCGGCCTCCTCGCGGCGGCCCTCCTCGCCCGCGCCGAGCGGTCCGAACGCGCCGCGGCGGCCGGGGGGTCGGGGGAGACCGAGGGGTCCGGCGGCGACCCGTCCGAGAAGACCGGAGCGTCTGCATAGCATGGGCGCGGACGACTGAAGACGGAGGAACGCGATGGTCAAGGCAGCCGATCGGGCCAAGAACCCGGCGCGTTCCAGCGTCTGGCTGGAGAACAAGGACGGCCGGGCCGCCCGCAGCGGGGGCGGCCCGGCCGGGCTCGACCGGGACCGGATCGTGGCCGCCTCGATCCGCATCCTGGACGAGGAGGGTCTGGCGAAGCTGTCGATGCGCAAGCTCGCCACCGACCTCGGCGTCACGGCGATGTCCCTCTACTGGTACGTCGACACCAAGGACGACATCATCGAGTACGCCGTGGACACCGTCTACGGCGAGATCGACCTCGCCGTGGTCGACGCCGCCGGCGACTGGCGGCAGCAGATCCGGGAACTCGCCCTCCAGTACCGCCGGATGCTGGTCCGCCACCCCTGGATGTCCCCGAGCGCCGGCCAGTACCTCAACATCGGCCCCCACGCGATCGCGGTCGGATCCAAGATCCAGGAGACGATCCGCGCCACCGGTCTGCCGCTGGACCGCCTGCCGAGCACGATGTCGGCGGTCTTCCAGTTCGTGTACGGCTACGGCACCATCGAGGCCCAGTTCGGGCGCCGGGCGGCCGAGGCCGGCATGTCGCAGGACGACTTCTACGGCGAGGCGCTGAAGGCCTTCCGGGACGAACCGCAGTTCGTGGAAGCCCTCGAACCGATGGCGGAACTCCTCGACGAGCGCGCCTCGCACGACAGCGTCACCGTCATCTGGGACCGTGACTTCGAGTACGCCCTCGACATCCTCATCGCCGGCATCGAGGTCATGGTCCAGCGGCACGCCTGACAGGGCCGCGGCTCCCCCGCCGGTGGACGGCAGGACCCCGGGCGCCCCGGGATGCACGAGACGGGGCGACGAGCCGTCCCCTGCTCGTCGCCCCGCTCTGTGACCCGGTCCGCCTCCGCTCGAAGCGGACCGGGGGTTCCGTGTGGGTCGGCCCGACCCGGAGAAGGCCCTAGACGGCGGCCTTCTCCTTCCCCGACTCCGCCTTCGACGCGCTGTCGCCGTGGCTCTTGAGCGCGACCTCCTTGATGAACAGCGTCACCAGGAAGGCGATCAGCGCGAAGGGCGCGGAGTAGAGGAAGACGTCCGCGACGCCGTGCCCGTACGCGCTCTCCATCACCGTGCGGATCGGCGCGGGCAGGGCGTCCATGTCGGGGATGGCCCCGCTGCCGCCGCCCTGGCCCATGGCCCCGGCCGCCTTCGGGCCGAGCTCGGCGAGCCCGTCCCGTACGTAGTCGGTGACCCGGTGGGCCATGACCGCGCCGAGCGCCGAGACGCCGACCGCACCGCCCAGGGAGCGGAAGAAGGTGACGACGGAGGAGGCGGCGCCCAGGTCGGACGGGGCCACCTGGTTCTGCGTGCAGAGGACCAGGTTCTGCATCATCATGCCGAGGCCGAGGCCCAGGACCGCCATGTAGAGGGCGAGGTGCCAGTACGGGGTGTCGTACCGCATCGTGCCCAGCAGCCCGAGGCCGGCGGTGGCGAGGGCACCACCGCTGACCAGCCAGGCCTTCCACCGACCGGTCTTGGTGATGATCAGACCGGAGACGGTGGAGGAGACGAAGAGACCGGCGATCATGGGAATGGTGAGGACGCCGGACATCGTCGGCGACTCGTTCCGCGCCAGCTGGAAGTACTGGCTGAAGAAGACGGTGCCCGCGAACATCGCGACGCCCACGAAGAGGGAGGCGAGCGAGGCCAGCGTGATGGTGCGGTTGCGGAACAGGCGCAGCGGGATGATCGGCTCGCTCGCCCGGGACTCGACGAGGACGAAGACCGCGCCGAGGAGCACCGAGCCGCCGACCATCGCGGCCGTCTGCCAGGACATCCAGTCGTACTTGTCGCCCGCGAAGGTGACCCAGACGAGGAGCAGGGAGACGGCGGCGCTGATGAAGAAGGCGCCGGACCAGTCGACCTTGACCTCGCGCTTCACGACGGGGAGCTTCAGGGTCTTCTGCAGGACGAGCAGGGCGATGATCGCGAAGGGCACGCCGACGTAGAAGCACCAGCGCCAGCCGAGCCAGTCGGTGTCGGTGATGACGCCGCCGAGCAGCGGGCCGCCCACGGTGGCGACGGCGAAGGTGGCACCGAGGTAACCGCTGTACCGGCCGCGCTCCCGGGGGGAGATCATGGCGGCCAGGATGATCTGGGAGAGGGCGGTCAGACCGCCGACGCCGATGCCCTGGACGACGCGGCAGGCGATGAGCATGCCGGTGCTCTGGGAGAGACCGGCGACGATCGATCCCGCCACGTAGACGATCAGGGCTATCTGGACGAGCAGCTTCTTGGAGAAGAGGTCGGCCAGCTTGCCCCAGAGGGGCGTGGTCGCGGTCATCGCCAGGAGCGCGGCGGTGACGACCCAGGTGTACGCGGACTGGCCGCCGCCCAGGTCGGTGATGATCTGGGGGAGCGCGTTCGAGACGATCGTCGAGGACAGGATGGCGACGAACATGCCGAGCAGCAGCCCGGACAGCGCCTCCATGATCTGCCGGTGCGTCATCGGAGCGGTCTCGGCGGTCCCGCCGGCTCCCGTACCGGAGGGGGCGCCCCGCACACCGGTGTCGGGTGTGGTCGTAGCCATGAACTTCCTTTGTCTGACGTCGTTCCGGAGTGGTTTCTCAAGCGTGGTGCGCCCGGCAGTCCCCGAAGGAGTCGCGCAGCCGGGCGAGGAGCGCGGTGAGCAGTGCGACGTCGTCGTCGGACCACTCCGCGAGGTTGCGGGCGAAGGTCTCGGTCACCCGCCGGTCGAGCTCGGTGAGCATGTCCTGCCCTCCGGCGGTGAGCCGGAGGATGCGGGAGCGCCGGTCGGCCGGGTCGGGCCGGCGCTCCACCCAGCCGTGTTCGACGGTGTGGGCGACATGGCGGCTGCAGACGGACATGTCCACGGCCATGTGCTCGGCGAGCCGGCTCATCCGCATGTCGCCGTGGTGGTGGAGCAGGGCGAGGACGGCGGCGGCCCCACCCTGGCACTCGACGGGGAGAACGCGGGCGAGCCCGCGCTTCACGGCGCCGATGGCGCTGACCTGGCGGGCCAGATTCTCGTAGCGGTTGCGGTTCCGCGTCTCCATCGGGGCACTCCAGCTCATCTTGTTGCTTAGGGCAACCATAGAGATGGATGGTTGCTCCAGGCAAACTAAATCGGTCAAACGGCGCTAAAGAATCGGCAAAGGGCGGTCAGGGACGCCGGGGCTTGGGCCCGTCACCCCGCTTTCGCTAGGGTCCTGGCCCATGGCACACAACCCCCAAGCACCGTACGGACAGGGCCAGGGCCCCGAGGGCTCCTACGACCCCGCCGGCAGCACCCAGATGTTCCGCGCTTTCGTCGACGAGGGAACTCCGCAGCGGCAGCAGCAGACCCCGGCACCTTCGGCCGGCCCCCGGGTCGGCCTGATCGTGGGCGTGGTCGCGGCGATCGTGGTCCTGGCGGCGGTCGCCTGGCTGGCATTCGGCTGACCGACGCTCCTCGAACCGTCCCGGGTGGGCCGGGTCCGCGCCGCGCGGACCCGGC
>NZ_JAPSIW010000023.1 GCF_031178505.1 Streptomyces sp.
CTGAGGCCGAGGCGGGCACGGACCCCGTCGCCGCCGGAGCCGGGGTGGAAGGTCTTCTCGTCCACGCCGGGCGGGAGCTGCGCCATGCGCCCGGCGGCGGCCGGGGTGAGGGCGGTGGCGATGCGGGACCGGGTGTACTCGCCGAGGTAGGTGATCGTGTCGGTGCCCTCGCCGATGCGGCGCAGCAGCTGCCGGGCGGCCGGGAGCTGCGCCCAGCCGGCCTCGTGGCCGTGGGTGGTGGCGACGAGCCGCCGGGCACCCGCCCTGCGCAGCGCGGGGGCCATCAGGCCGAGGGGGGCGGCCGCGCCGAACCAGACGGCCTCGCAGCCGTGTTCGCGCAGCAGGGCGGTGGCGCGGGCGGTGACGCGCGGGGTCGGCAGGAGCATGGTGGTGCGGTCCCGCACGACCGTGAAAGGCTGCTCCGCGTCGAACGCGGCGGTCGCCTCGGCCCCTTCGCGGCCGCGCTTCCAGGTGGAGGCGTAGACGACGATCCGCTCGGGATCCAGACGCAGTGCCATGTTGTGCAGGAATGCCTGAATTCCGCCGGGGCGGGGCGGGAAGTCGTTGGTTACGATCAGGGTCTTGTGCATCGTGGCCATCCCGGCCGACAGTACGCGATCGCACCCTTCGCCCGGCACCACCATCCTCCGCGCGAGCGGACCGACAGGACAGGAACCCCACAGGTATGACGGGTGCGGCGCAACGGGGCTCCCCCATGGATCGGCGACTTCCGGCTCCCCGGCGACCTGACCGGCGGCTTCCCGGACTGCGGCTGCCGCTCGCCCTGTGGGGGCTGACCCGGATCGTCCTCCTGCTCTGTGTCCTGCGCGTGGTGGTCGTCCCCGGCCCGGACGTGGCGGTCGAGGTCGACCAGATCTACCGGAGCTGGTTCGACGTCCTGAAGACCGGCACGTACCCCGAGTCGGACGTGACGTGGCAGTACCCGCCGGGCGCGGCACTGCCCATCCTCGCCCCCGCGCTGCTGCCGTTCCTCGACTACACCGCCGGCTTCTTCGCCCTGGCCCTGCTGTGCGACGCGTTCGTCCTCGGCCTGCTCCTCCACACCGGGCGCCGTCCCGGCCGGTCGACGCGGGGCGCCTGGCTGTGGCTCGCGGCGGTCCCGCTGCTGGGCCCCACCGCGTACGCGCGGTACGACATCATGGTCACGGCCGTCGCGGTGGCGGCGCTCCTGTCCGCGATCCGCAGCCCCCGGCTGTTCGGCGCCCTCGCGGGCTTCGGCGCCATCCTGAAGGTGTGGCCGGCGCTGCTGCTGGTGGGCACCGCGAACGGGCGGGCCACTTGGCGTTCCTGGCCGGTGGCGGCGGGCGCGGCCAGCGGGGTGCTGCTGCTCTGCGCCCTGTGGATGCCGGGCTCGCTGACCTTCCTGTCGTACCAGAGCGAACGCGGCACCGAGGTCGAGTCGCTGGGGGCGACGGTCTTCCACGTGGCCCGGCACTTCGGCTGGGAGGGCGGGGCGCGGATGAACTACGGCTCGATGGAGTTCCTCGGCCCGTACGTGTCGTGGGTGACGACCGCGTCGATGACGCTGACCGTCGCCGCCTTCGGCTGGCTGGTGCTGTGGCGGTTCCGGGCCCGGCGCTTCGTCACCTCCACGACGGCGGACGCGGCGTTCGTGGCGGTGCTCCTCTTCACCACGACGAGCCGGGTCATCTCGCCGCAGTACATGATGTGGCTGGCCGGTCTGGCGGCGGTCTGCCTCGCCTACCGGTCGAGCCGGATGCGGCGGCCCGCGCATCTGGTGCTGTGGGCCACGGCGGTGACGCAGTTCGAGTTCCCCGTGTGGTTCTCGCACGTCACCCAGAGCGATCTCCTGGGCATGACGGTGCTGTTCCTGCGCAACGGCCTCCTGGTCGCGGCCACGCTCCTCGCGTGCCGGATCCTGTGGCGCCACACGGTGACCGAGGCGGGCACCGTGCGCATCCCGGTCCCGGCGGCGCCGGCGGAGCGGGACAAGGTGCTCACCGGCTCGTCCTGAGGCCCCCGGGCGCCCTGGGCGGCGCTGCTACCCTGAGGGGCCTCCTCCCTCCTGATTAGGTTCTCCTGCTGACATGACTGACCTGAAGCTTCCGGCCGAACCCCGTCAGCGGCGCACCGGAGCGGAGGGCGACGGCGCGGGAGACGGCGCACGGGCTTCGAAGGGGACCTCCTGGCGGACGCCGCTGCTCGTGGCCGGAGTCTTCTTCCTGGTCTATCTGACGCTGTCGGCACGGCGTCACGCGGTCAACCTCTCGACCGGCTACGACCTCGGCATCTTCACGCAGATCGTGCAGTCGTACGCGCGGTTCTCGCTGCCGTACTCCCCCCTCAAGGGGCCCGACTACAACGCGCTCGGGGACCACTTCCACCCGATCCTCGCGCTGCTCGCGCCCGCGTACAAGGTCTTCCCGTCGAGCTACACCCTGCTGGTCTGCCAGGCGGCGCTCACCGCCTTCTCCGTCGTGCCGCTGATGCGCTGGGCCGAGGAGGTCAGGGGCCGCGGGTTCGCCCTCTGGGCGGGCCTGTCGTACGGGGCCTCCTGGGGCCTGGCGGAGCTCATCTCCTTCGACTTCCACGAAGTGGCGTTCGCCGTCCCGCTCCTCGCGCTGTCGCTCTGCGCGGCGGGGCGCGGCCGGTGGGGCGCGGCCGTCGCGTGGGCGGTCCCGCTGGTCCTGGTCAAGGAGGACCTCGGGCTCACGGTGGCGGCGATCGGTCTGTACGTGGCCTGGAAGGGGCCGCGGGTGACGGGACTCCTCCTCGCGGTCCTCGGGGCCGGGGCCACGGCCCTGGAGATGCTGGTGATCCTGCCGGAGCTCAACCCGATCGGGCAGTTCGCCTACTGGCCGCCGGAGACCGCAGCGGAGCCGAGCCTGGCGGCCCAGGCGGTCGGCGCCTTCTGGCCGCCGGTCAAGTGGCTCACGGTCTTCATGATCGCCGCGCCGACCGGCTTCCTCGCACTGCGTTCGCCGCTCGTGCTGATCGCGCTGCCGACGCTCGCCTGGCGCTTCACCTCCCCCAACCCCTTCCACTGGGGGACCGACTTCCACTACAGCGCCGTGATCATGCCCATCGCCTTCGCCGCGGCGGTGCACGCCGTCGCCAAGGGCGGCATCGAGGCGCGCAGACTGCTTCCGGCCTGCGTGGTGGGGGCGTTGACCACCTGCGTCACCCTCTTCACCCACCCGCTGCACGAGGTGGTCACCCCCCAGCTCTGGCGCGAGACCAGCCAGGTCAGGGCGGCGGACGACCTCCTGAAGAGGATTCCGGACGGCGCGACCGTGGCCGCCTCGAACCAGCTGGCCGCCCAGCTCGCCGACCGCGCCACGGTCAGCGAGGTGTGCCTCTTCCCCCGCTCCTTCCCGCCGAGGGAGCCCGCCGAGTGGCTGATCTACGACAACGCCGACCGGTCCGACCCGGACTGCCCCACCGGTACGGCCCTGGAGAGGACGGGCGGGGTCGCGGGCTATCGGCTCGTCGAGCACCGGGAGGGCGTCTCGCTCCTCCGCAGGGCGGACCGCCCCTAGGGCCGGGGCCCCGTCACGGAACCGGGCGCCCCCGTGCCCGGCTCAGCCGAGCCGCTCCGCGACGAACGCCCGCCACCGCCGGGTGAACTCCGCCTCCGTGACGCCCAGCACCTCACCGAGCGCCTTCCCGACCGCGCCCTCGCGCCGCCGCTGGGCGCCCACCGCCCGGTAGAAGGCGGTCAGTTCCTCCTCGCCCCACCGCTCGGCGATCAGCTCGCAGGCCAGCCACCCGCTCCCGTACGCCCGTGCCAGCGCCTCCGGGTCGCCGTCGAAGGCGAAGTCCCCGTCCTCGGGCAGGCGGGCGGGGAGCCGGCCCGCCCGGACCGCGCGGTGCAGTTCGGGGGCGGCCTCGGCGGCGGTGCGGCCGGTGCCCCGGTCGGCCACCCAGTCCGCGAAGCCCTCGGAGAGCCAGACCGGGGTGGCCGGTGAGGTCCGGGTCCGGGTGGCGACGTGGACCGTCTCGTGGGTGAGGACGAACTGCCGGCCGAAGGCTCCGAGGGCGCCGTACGCCTCCGGATTGACGATCACCCGGTCCGCCGGTGCCGTGGGCCCGCCCCCGATCCGGCCGGTGGTGACCGCCGCGATGCCCCGGTAGGTGTCGGCCGGCGCGCCGAGCAGCCCGCCCATGGCGGCGACCGTCGCCGGCACCAGGACCACGATCCGGCCGGCCCAGTCGCGGCCCCAGGCGGCCGAGACGGCGGGCACCGCGCGGTCGGCCTCCGCCGCGATCCGCCGCAGCCGCTCGGGGTCCTGTTCCACCCCGAGGACCAGGCTGTGCCGCCCGGTCACCGCCCTGACCTCGCCCTGCTGCCAGAGCTGCTGGGGGGCGCCGGCGGCGGGCCGGTCGCCGCTCACGTACCAGCGGCCGTCCCGCTCGGTGAGGTCGACGACCCGGTCGCCGGTCGCGGCCCCGGAGTCGTAGCCCTCGATCCGGTGGGCGAGTTCGGCCCGGACGGTGGCGCGGCCAGGGCCCGCCGGTTCCACGCCGGTGACCCGGTAGCGCAGGGTGCCGAGCGGGACCGCGGCGAGCCGGCGGAAGGCGGCGCGGGTGTCCGGGGAGCCGGCCGGGTCGAGCGTGCGCCGGTAGGCGGCCTCGTCGCGGTCGAGCAGGGCCCGCGCGTACCGGTCGAGCAGGCCCTGCGCCTCCGCCCGCGCCGGGGCGCCGGGGCCGGGCTCCGCGCAGCCCGTGAGGACGAGCAGCAGGGCCGCCAGGCAGGCCGCGGCCGTCCGCCGCACCGCACCACCGCCCTGGACCGCCACGGCCCGATCGTACGGGTGGGACGGCGGGCGCCCGGGGCAAGGGCCGGTCAGACGCGGGTCACGGTGACGTGCGACATCATGTTCACCGGGTCGTAGCGGACCGTGGCGCCCGGGTAGGGGGCGTGGATGACCTGGCCGTTGCCGGCGTAGATGCCGACGTGACTGGCGTCGCCCCGGTACGTCACGAGGTCCCCGGGCCGCGCCTGCGAGAGCGGCACCTGACGGCCCGCGTACCGCTGCGCGGCCGAGGTGCGGGGCAGGCTGATGCCCGCCTGGCGGTACGACCAGACCATCAGGCCCGAGCAGTCGAAGGCGGAGGGGCCGGTGGCGCCCCACACGTACGGCTTGCCGACGGCGCTGCGGGCGGCGAGGACGGCGGCGGCGGCCCGCGAGGAGCCGGCGGCGGCGCCCGTGAAGGGCGGTGGCTCGGAGGCGGTCGCCGCGGCCGCCCCGTCCGCGCGGCCGCCGGTGCGGGAGGCCCGCTCGAAGTCGGCGCGCTCCTCGGCGGTCAGGGCGGCCAGCACCCGGCGGGCCTGGGCCAGTTTGCCCTCCACGGCCCGCTTGTGGCGGGCGACCTCGGCCCGGCTGCGTTCCAGTTCCGCGAGGACCTTCCCGGCCTCGGCGCGCACCTGGTGGAGCCGGCGCTGCTCGCGCCGCAGTTCCCCGAGGGCGACGCCCTGCCGGGCGGTGACCCGGTCGAGGGCGGAGGCCCGGTCGAGGTAACTGTCCGGGTCGGCGGAGAGCAGCAGGGCGAGGGCGGGGTCGATGCCGCCGGAGCGGTACTGGGCACCGGCGACCGAACCGAGCACGCCCCGCATGCGGTTGATCCGTTCCTGGCCGCGGGCCAGGCTGTCCTGGGCGCGGGTGACCGTGGTCCGCAGCGCGTCCGCCTTCTCGTCGGCCCGGTGGTACGCCTCCGTGGCCCGCTCGGCCTCCTCGAAGAGGCGGTCGACGGTGGCGCGGGTCGCCTCCGGGGTGGCCCCCGGGTCGGCGCTCGCGGGGACGGCCCCGAAGGACGCGGCCGCGGTGGCCGCGGCGGCGGTCAGCACGGTGACCCTCGTGGGTCGGCGGTGGGACGCCACGTAACACGCTCCGTTGGATCGACGCATACAGCGCGGCAGACAGTAGCCGCAAGTGACGCCGTGTCCAACGAACCCGGAGGGCACGCACAGTGACGCCCCGCCGGAGAACACAGGTCACCGGCGGGGCGTCAGGTCAGCGTGGTGCGGGGCGAACCACCCGATTGGGCGGCAGTCCGGAGCGGTCGGGCGGGTTTCAGCCGCCGATGCGGACGCCGAACTGGAAGGTGCCCATGTAGTCCATCGACTCGTAGCGGACGTTGGCGCCCGGCTTGGGAGCGTGCAGGATCGTGTTGTTGCCCGCGTACAGGCCCACGTGCGACAGGCCGTTGAAGAAGACGAGGTCGCCCGGCTTCAGCTGGCTGCGGCCGATCTTCACGCCGTCGTTCTGCTGGGTGTAGGTGGTGCGGGTGAGCCGGGCGCCGGCCTGGCGGTAGGCCCACTGGGTCAGACCGGAGCAGTCGTACGAGTTGGGGCCCTCGGCCCCGGAGACGTACGGCTTGCCGATCTGGGTGGCGGCGGCGGCCAGGGCGGCGCCGCCGAGGCCGGAGGCGGGCACCTCGTTGCCGAGGTCCATGCGCTCGCCGGCGGCGCGGCTGGCGCGCTGCTCCTTGGCGCGCTCCGCCTGCTCCAGACGCTCGCGCTCCTCCTGGGTGAGGGTGTTGAGCAGCTGGCGCGCCTCGGCGAGCTTGCCGAGGTACTTCTTCTTCTTGGCGCCGAGGGTCTTGCGGACGTCCTCGAGGTCGGCGAGCTTCGCGGTGGCCTCGGCCCGCTGCTGGGCGAGGGAGCGCTGCTTGGCCTGGATGGTGGTGAGGACGTCGGCCTGCTGGGCGCTCAGCTGGTCGATCGCGGACGCCTTGTCGAGGTAGGTGTCCGGGTCGGCGGAGAGGAAGAGCTGGAGGGCCGGGTCGATGCCGCCGGAGCGGTACTGGGCGCTGGCGACCGAACCGATCTGGTCCCGCAGGGTGTTGAGCTCCTGCTGGCCGCGGGCGACCTTGTCCTGGAGGTCCCCGATCTCCTGCTGGAGCTTTCCGCGGCGTTCCTCGGCGAGGTTGTACTGCTCCGTGGCCTCCTCGGCCTCGTGGTGCAGCGCGTCGACCTTGGACTTGACCTCGTCGATCTTGGGCTTGGGAGCCGCCTGGGCGCCGGTCTGTGCGGAGAGCGCGACGGCGGCGGCCGCGGTCGCGGTGAGCACGGTCACGCGGGTACGGCTCGGCTGCTTGGGTCGACGGTGGGACGCCACGAAGGCGGCTCCTTCTTCCTCGAGCGCCGCCCGACCGGGGAGGGGCGGGCGGTTCCTTCGCTGTCACCCCGGATGGGTGATCAACCGCGCGAAGGTTCGAGGCCTGACCCTAGTGACCAACTTGTGATCAGTTCAAATCCCACTGGCAAAAATCTCGCCCACGCACCACTTTATTTACGCACAGTCCACGGGCGGTGATGGCCACTTGACGGTCAGCCATCCATAATTCGGTCATAGCGCCCATGAGTTGACAGGTGTCACGAGAGCCGCGAAAGGCGCTTCAGCAACAAGGCGGACGCCACGGGCCGGGCACCCGCCTTCGCCACCCCGTCGGCGACCTCGCGGTCGGTGGAGACCACCACGACCGGCCGCCCCGGCGGCTCCGCCCGCACCAGCTGGCGGATCAGCTCGTCCGCCGTCACGCCCGGCTTCGAGAACAGCACCCGCACCCCGCGCGGCGGCGCGAGGAGCACCGGGGCCGCCAGCTCCGCCCCGTCGAAGACACAGGTGACCTCGGCCCCGGAGCGGGCGGCGAGGGCCGAGAGCCCACCGAGCAGCCGCAGCCGCTGCTTCTCCAGCGGCATCGTCGGATAGCCGGTCTTGGTGACGTTGTAGCCGTCGACGACCAGATGCGTCTGCGGCAGGGCGAGCAGCTGGTCGAGCAGGGCCGGGTCGGTCTCCGAGAGGGCCCGGGCGGCGATGTCCTTGGCGGACATCCGGCCGGGCGCGACCGCGTCCACGGTGTCGGCGGGGTGCACGGAGACCGGGGGGAGGGCGAGTTCGCGCCGCAGGCCCTGCGCCGCGTCGAGGACCGTGTCGAGCAGCAGCCGCAACCGCATGTCCTCCACCGAGCGCCCTTCCCTGGCGGCCCGCCGGCTCGCCTCCAGGGCGGCCTCCACCTCGCCGAGCCGCGCCTTGAGCCGCCGGCTCTCGCTCTCCGCGGCCGAGACCTGCGCGGCCGCCTCCGCCCGTACGGCGTCCGTCTCGGCCTGGGCTCGGCGCAGGGCCGCCTCGCCGCGCTTGACGTCGCTCTGGGCACTGCGCAGCTTGCGGTGGACCGATTCCGCTTCCTTGCGGGCGGCCTCCAGGTCGTGGCGCAGCTGCTCGGTCTCGGCCCTGGCCCGGTCACGGGCGGCCGCCAGCTCCCCGCGCAACCGCTCCAGCTCGCGCCGGCCGGCCTCGTCGGCGCGCTCCGCGTCCGCGCGCACGGCCTCCTCGCCCGCCGCGGCGACGAGCTTGACCCAGCCCGGCGGGCGCAGCACGTAGGCGGCGGCGGCCACCTCGACCGGGTCGACGGCGGCGGGCGGGGCGCCCGACTCGACGGCGGCGGCGAGGTCGGGCTGGGCCGTACGGAACCGTTCGCCGATCCGCTGCCGGAAGAGGGGGTCGGTCTCCAGGGCCGTCGCCATCGCGTTGCCGGCGAACCTGGCCCGGCGGCTCGCGGTGAACCGGGCGTACTGGCGGAGGGGTGCGGGCAGCTCCGCGACGGTCAGCCCGCCGAAGGCGTCCGCGACCAGCGCGACGACCCGCCGCCGTACCCCTTCCGGCAGTGGGTGGTCGAGCGTCTCGGCAGCGTCACCTGCCGCGCCGGCCGGCTCACCACCGTGCGCGGGCTGCTCCACGATCCGTCACCCCTATGTCGTCCGCGCCGTCCCTCAGGAGGCGGCGCCCGGCCTGTCCACCAGCTCGATCTGGTCCACCGCGTTGCACCAGCGGCAGCGGACCGACTCGATGGTCTCACTGACCACCTGACGCTCCTCGACCGTCGGCTCCCCGGCCAGGTCCAGATGGACGTACTCCACGACCTTGGACGAGCGGGTCACGTCGAAGCGGGTCAGATTGCCGCAGAGCGTGCAGCGCCAGCGGGTCTCGTCGGTCGGCAGGGGAACCGTCGTCATCGTGCCGTCCTTCTTCCTGTTGCGGTGGTACCAGGTGCGGGAGCCGCGGTGCGCCGTCGAACTGCGGTTGTACTGCCCGTAACCCTACGGCCTCCCCGGTACGCCGCGGCACGGCGAGGCGCTCTGTCCACTTCGCCCGTCTTGCGTCATCATCTCCGCATGATCGACTGGCGACGAGCGGCCCGGGGAGCGTGGCACGGCGCCCGGCACGGGCCCGCGGTGACCTACACGCTGATCGCCGCCTGCTGTCTCCTCTTCGCGATCGGCCCGGTGTCCGGGCTCCACCCGGCGTACGGCACCGGGGACGCGCTGCTCGCCGCGCAGAGCGCCTACTTCCGCGAGTGGGGGGTCGTCCCGGCCGAGCTGATCAGCGGCGAGCCGCGGGCCCTGCTCACCCCGCTGACGGCCCTCTTCGTCCACGGAAGCTGGCTGCACCTGCTGGGGAACATGCTGTTCCTGTACGTCTTCGGGGCGATGACCGAGGAGCGGATGGGCCGGATCGGCTTCGCCCTCTTCTACCTCGTCACCGGCTACCTGGCGCTGCTCGGGTACGCGGTGGCGCACGCGGACAGCGAGCAGACCCTGGTCGGGGCCTCGGGGGCGATCTCCGCGGTGCTGGGGGCCTTCCTCTTCCTCTTCCCCCGTGCCCGGGTGACCAGCCTCTTCCCCTTCCTCTTCTTCCTGCCGCTGCGCTTCCCCGCCTGGATCGTGCTGATCTTCTGGTTCGTGCTCCAGTGGCTGGCCGCGCGGTCGGCCGGAGCCGGTCCGGGCGTCGCCTATCTGGCCCATGTGGTGGGCTTCTCCGTCGGCTTCCTGTACGCCTGGGGGCGCTACCGCGGTGGGGATAGAGTGAAAGCCCCAGCCGCGGCGACCGAGGGAGAAAGCCAGCCGTGATCACCGCGATCGTGCTCATCAAGACCAGCGTGGACCGCATCCCCGAGATCGCCGAGTCGATCGCCGCCCTGGAGAACGTCAGCGAGGTCTTCTCGGTGACGGGCACCTACGACCTGATCGCCATGGTGCGGGTGCCGCGCCACGACGACCTGGCGGACGTCATCCCCGGCCGGATCAGCAGGATCCCGGGCGTGGAGGCCACCGACACGCACGTCGCGTTCCGGACGTACTCCCAGCACGACCTGGAGGCGGCCTTCGCCATCGGTCTGGAGTCCTGAGCGCCCTCGGACCGCACGGTGAAGGGGGCCTCCCGTCAGGGGAGGCCCCCTTCACCCGTACGAGTGAGTGATCGGCGGGGTACGGGTCAGCCGCGGTCGGGGACGCAGCGGCCGTCCTCGGTGCGGTACGACCAGCGGGCGCCGTCCCGCACGAGCTCCTTCACCGCGCCGACGAACCGGTCCACGTGCTCGTCGGGGGTGCCGGCGCCGAAGCTGACCCGGATCGCGTTGAGGGACCGCTCGCCCGGCCGCGCCTCGGGGGCGCCGCAGGCGCCGACGTCCTGCGGGTCGCTGCCGAGCAGGGTGCGGACCAGCGGGTGGGCGCAGAAGAGGCCGTCGCGGACGCCGATGCCGTACTCGGCGGAGAGCGCGGCGGCGAAGTGGGAGCTGTTCCAGCCCTCCACGACGAAGGAGAGGACGCCGACGCGGGGCGCGTCGTCGCCGAAGAGGGAGAGCACCTTCACCTGCGGGACGCCGGCGAGGCCGGTGCGCACCTTCTCGATGAGGTGCCGCTCGCGGGCGACCAGGTTCTCGAAGCCGGCGTCGGTGAGCGCCTTGCAGGCGGAGGCGATGGCGTAGACCCCGATGACGTTCGGGGAGCCGGCCTCGTGCCGGGCCGCGGTGGTGTGCCACTCCACCTCCACACCGCCGTCGGCCCGGCGGGCCACCGTGCGGGAGGCGCCGCCGCCCGCGAGGTACGGGTCGGCGTCCTGGAGCCAGTCGGCGCGGCCGGCGAGGACGCCGGAGCCGAACGGCGCGTACAGCTTGTGCCCGGAGAAGGCGACCCAGTCGACGTCGAGTCCGGTGACGGAGACCGGGTGGTGGGGGGCGAGCTGGGCGGCGTCGAGCACGATCCGGGCGCCGTGCGCGTGCGCGGCGGCGGCGAGTTCACGGACCGGCCACAGTTCGCCGGTGACGTTGGAGGCGCCGGTGACGCAGACCAGGGCGGGGCCGTACGGGTCGCGGTCGGCGAGCGCGCGCTCCAGGGTCTCGACGGCCTGGGCCGGGGTGCGGGGCGCGTCGAGGTAGGTCACGCGGGCGTCCTGCCAGGGCAGCAGCGAGGCGTGGTGCTCGGTCTCGAAGACGAAGACCTGGCAGCCGGCGGGGAGCGCCCGGGCGAGGAGGTTGAGCGAGTCGGTGGTGGAGCGGGTGAAGACGACCTGGTCGCCGGGGCGGCAGTCGAGGAACTCGGCGACGGTGGTCCGGCTGTTCTCGAAGAGGTCGGTGGAGAGCTGGGAGAGGTACCCGGCCCCGCGGTGGACACTGCCGTAGTACGGGGCGTAGGCGGCGACGTCGTCCCACACGCGCTGGAGGGCGGGGGCGCTGGCGGCGTAGTCGAGCGCCGCGTAGGTCACCTCGCCGCCGGTGACGAGGGGGACGGTGACGTCGCGGCCGAGGACCGGGAGCGGAGCCTCGCAGCAGGGGTCGGCGGACTCGGCGGTGGTGGCGGAAACGGCGGCGGCGGTGGCGTTCGGGCGTGCGGACATGGCGGTATCTCCCGGCGGGGCAGTGCGGAATGGCTTCGGTGGATCCCGTACGCGGCCGGGCACGGCGGGGTACGGGTGCTGCCTCGGGGGCTCAGGGGGACGCGGACGCGCACGGACCTGCGTGCGGGTGCGCGGAAGTGACCCTGTGTCCGAGGGGGAAGAAGGGGCGGACTCGCCCTATCGCATTCGCTTGCTCACGGAAAAACGCTCCTCGAGAGACCAGGACCCCTGGTGTCGAGGGGTCCGCGCTTGCCGTAGACCTCGCTGCCTACGGCCTGGTCTTCACCCGGGGCACCCCGCCACGGACGGAGGGTTGCCGGACAGCAAGCCGGGGCTTCACAGCTGTCACTCATGACCTGCCACGCATCCTGCCACATGATCACCGAAACGCAAGACCCCGGTCCGCATGCTGGGACCGGGGTCGTCGCCGGTGAGGCGGCGCGAGCGCGGGACTCAGGCGTGGCTGGCGGCGATCCAGCGTTCCAGGACGCGCCGGGCGGCGCCGGAGTCGATGGACTCGGCGGCCTGCTCGATGCCCGCGCGGATCTGCTCGGCGAGGGTGCCGTCGCCCGGCCGGAGGGCGGTGAGCGCCGCCGCCGAGTTGAGCAGCACCGCGTCCCGCACCGGACCGGTCTCCCCCGCGAGCAGCCGGCGGGCCACGTCGGCGTTGTACGAGGCGTCGGCGCCGCGCAGGGCGTCCACGGGCACCAGACCGACACCTACGTCCCGGGGGTCGAAGGCCTCCTCCCGTACGGTGCCGTCGCGGACCACCCAGACCCGCGAGGTGGCCGTGGTGGTCAGCTCGTCGAGTCCGTCGTCGCCGCGGAAGACCAGGGCGGAGGAGCCGCGTTCGGCCAGGACGCCGGCGACGATCGGGGCCATCCGGGGGTCGGCGACACCGGTGGCCTGGGCGCGCACCCGGGCCGGGTTGGTGAGCGGGCCCAGGAAGTTGAAGACGGTGCGGATGCCCAGTTCCTTGCGCGCCATGGCCACATGACGCAGCGCCGGGTGGAACTTCACAGCGAAGCAGAACGTGATCCCGGCCTCCTCGGCGACCTCGGCCACCCGGCGCGGGGTCAGCTCCAGGTTGACGCCGAGCTTCTCCAGGACGTCGGATGCGCCGGAGGCGGAGGACGCGGCGCGGTTGCCGTGCTTGACGACCTTGGCGCCGGTGCCGGCGACGACGATCGCCGACATGGTGGAGATGTTGACCGTCTTGGCGCCGTCACCGCCGGTGCCGACGATGTCGACGGTCTCGCCCGGCACGTCGATGGTGTTGGCGTGCGCGTACATGGTGCGGACGAGGCCGGTGATCTCCTCGACCGTCTCCCCCTTGGCGCGCAGGGCGACGACGAAGCCGGCGATCTGGGCGTCGGTGGCCTCGCCGCGGAGGATCCGGTCCATCGCCCAGGCGGTGTCGTCGGCGCTCTGGTCGCGTCCGGTGAGGAGGCCGTCCAGGACGACGGGCCAGGAGCGGCCCGCCGTGGTCGGTCCTCCAGCGGGGGTCGCAGCGCTCATGGCAGCTCCTGGTGGTCGTCACGTGACGGATACAGGGTCACCCTATCGACCGGCGGGAACGGCAAAGAGCCCCGTCCATCGAATGGACGGGGCTCTCGCCGTGGCGACCTTCTGGGGTCCCCCGGGGCGAAACCCCGGGGGGAGGAGGTCAGGTGATCAGTGGTGGCCGTGGCCGCTCTGGATCTCCTTGTACTCCTCGACGGTGGGCTTGGCGATCTGGTTGTCCTCGCCGTAGTAGCCCTTGTTGAGCTTGACCCGCAGCTTCTCCATGCGCCCGACCTTGCGCTCGACACCGTTCTCGTCGACGGCCGGCGGCAGCTCGGCGGGCTGGTACTGCTCGTGCGCGGTGAGCTTGTACAGCTCGCCCTGGCTGAGCGGCTCGTGGACCTCGACGAACTCACCGTGCGGGAGGCGCTTGATGATGCCCGACTCGCGGCCGTGCAGCACCTTGTCCCTGTCGCGGCGCTGGAGGCCGAGGCAGATCCGCTTGGTGATGATGAACGCGATGACCGGTCCGGCGAAGAAGAAGATCCGGACGAACCAGGTGATCGAGTTGATCGACAGGTGGAAGTGGGTCGCCCAGAGGTCGTTTCCACCACCCACGAGCATGATCATGTACGCGGTGATCCAGGCGACACCGAAGGCGGTGCGCGTCGGAGCGTTGCGCGGGCGCTGCGCGATGTGGTGCTCGCGCTTGTCGCCGGTGATCCAGGACTCGATGAACGGGTAGACCGCGATCGCGCCGAGCACCAGCGGGAAGATCACCAGCGGGATGAAGACGCCCAGGACCAGGGTGTGGCCCCAGAGGTTGATCTCCCAGCCCGGCATGACACGGATCAGACCCTCGGCGAAGCCCATGTACCAGTCGGGCTGGGCGCCGGTGGACACCTGGTCCGGGCGGTACGGGCCGAGCGCCCAGATCGGGTTGATCGAGGCGATGGCCGCGATGACCGCGATGACACCGAAGACCAGGAAGAAGAAGCCTCCGGCCTTGGCCATGTACACCGGCAGCAGCGGCATGCCGACGACGTTCTTGTTGGTGCGGCCGGGGCCCTCGAAGTGCGTGTGCTTGTGGACGAACACCAGGATGAGGTGCGCGACCATCAGGCCCAGCATGATGCCGGGCAGCAGCAGCACGTGCGCCGAGTAGAACCGGGCCACGAAGTCGCCGCCGGGGAACTCCCCGCCGAACAGGAACATCGACAGGTACGTGCCGATGACCGGCACGGACAGGATCGCGCCCTGCATGAAGCGGACACCGGTGCCGGAGAGCAGGTCGTCCGGGAGCGAGTAACCGGTGAAGCCGGTGAACATGCCCAGGAAGAACAGCAGGAAGCCGAACAGCCAGTTGATCTCACGCGGCTTGCGGAACGCGCCGGTGAAGAACACGCGCATCATGTGCACGAACATGCCGGCGAGGAAGATCAGCGCCGCCCAGTGGTGGATCTGCCGGATGAGCAGACCACCGCGCACCTCGAACGAGATGTGCATGGTCGAGTTGAACGCCTCGGACATCAGCTGTCCCTGGAGCGGGACGTACGGTCCGGCGTACTCCACCTCGTTCATCGACGGGTGGAAGAACATCGTCAGGTAGACGCCCGTCAGGATGATGATGATGAAGCTGTAGAGGCAGATCTCGCCCAGCATGAAGGACCAGTGGTCCGGGAAGATCTTCCGCATGTTGGCCTTGGCCAGCGTGTAGATCCCCAGGCGACCGTCGGCCCAGTCGGCGACCCGCTCACCGGCGGGTGCCTTCTTCGTATCCGTCACAGTGCTCATCCGCGCTCCCAGAAGGCAGGACCGACGGGCTCGTCGAAGTCGCCGAGCGCCTCGAGGAAGCCCTTGTCGTTCACGCCGATCCGCAGCTGCGGGAGGGCGTGACCGGCCGGGCCGAAGATGACGCGGGCGCCGTCGGAGAGGTCGAAGGTGGACTGGTGGCACGGGCAGAGCACGTGGTGCGTCTGCTGCTCGTACAGCGAGATCGGGCAACCCACGTGGGTGCAGATCTTCGAGAAGGCGACGATGCCCTCGTGCGACCACTCGAGCTCGCGCTTGTCCTTGATGTCCTCCGGCTGGATCCGGACGATCATCAGGGCGGCCTTGGCGATCTCGGTCTGGAAGTGGTGGTCGTGCTCCGAGAGGCCCTCGGGCATCGCGAAGGTCAGCGAACCGACCGCGACGTCCTCGGGACGCAGCGGCTCGTGCGTGTTCATGTTGATGAGCTGCTTGCCCTTGGCCCACATGGTGGTCCGGAGCTTCTTCTCGGGCAGCGGGCCCATGTCACGCATCAGCACGAGGCCGGAGAGCGGGACGAGCGACAGCGCGCCGAACATCGTGTTGCGGATCAGCTTGCGGCGGCCGAAGCCGGACTCGGCGGCACCCGCCGCGAAGTCCGCCATGACCTGCGCCTTGACCTCGGGCGACGCGGCGATCGGGTGACGCTCGTCGGCGACCTCGACGTCGGACATCAGGGTGCGGGCCCAGTGGACCGCGCCCGCGCCGATGAAGAAGAGGGCCGCGCCGAGGGTCAGGCCCAGGGCGAAGTTGAGCGCCGACACCCGGCCGAAGGGCCAGATGTAGACGATCTGGTCGACCGGGAAGATCACGTACGAGGCGATGAAGGCGATGGTGGCCAGCATCGACAGCGTGAACATGAGGGCGACCGCGCGCTCGGACCGCCGGGCGGCCCGCTCGTCGATGTCCTGGATACGCGGCTTGTGGGGCGGAAGGCCCGGGTCGGCGAACGGGTCGTCGGCGACCTTCACCGCGCCGTGCGCGGCGTCCTGCCCAGCCGGCAGGTTCTCTTCTGGAATCTCTTGGGTACTCATGACTTCTTGGCCTTAGCGGTGTGGGCCGCGACCCAGATGGCAACTGCGATCAGCGCACCCAGACCGAAGATCCAGGCGAACAGGCCCTCGCTGACGGGGCCGAGGCCACCGAGCTTGAGACCGCCCGGGTTGTCGGCCTTCTCGCTGTTGACGGCCTGGACGTACGCGATGATGTCCTTCTTCTCCTTCTCCGGCATGGTCGTGTCCGGGAAGGAGGGCATGTTCTGCGGGCCGGTCTGCATGGCCTCGTAGAGGTGCTTCGGGCTCACGCCTTCGAGGCTGGGGGCGTACTTGCCGTGGGTCAGCGCGCCACCTTCACCGGTGAAGTTGTGGCACTGGGCACAGTTGGTGCGGAACAGCTCGCCACCCTTGGCGATGTCGGCACCGTCAGGGCTGTACTGGCCCTCCGTCGGCGTGATCGGGCCGGCGCCGAGGGAGGCGACGTACGCCGCGAGCTGATCGATCTCAGCCTGCGTGTAGATGACCTTCTTCCTCGGGACCTGGGCGCCCGGCTGCTGGGCCGGCATGCGGCCCGTGCCGACCTGGAAGTCGACGGCGGCCGAACCGACGCCGACCAGGGACGGGCCGTCAGTGGTGCCCTGACCGCCGGTTCCGTGGCAGCTGGCGCAGCCGACGGAGTAGAGCTTCTTGCCCTCCTCGATGGCGAGGGACTGGGCGGTTTCATCGGCCTTCGCCGTGCCCGCGGGCGCGAACGCGGCGTACAGCCCCCCAGTGGCCGCCAGCGCGAGAAGTAGGACGACGACCGCCGCCAGCGGATGGCGTCGTCGTGCGGAGAGCTTTTTCACGGATTACCCCGGTGTCAGGATCTTCTGCGTCGATGCTTGCTGGATGTCTCGGGTCCGCCGAGCGGGCCCGATTACTTGATCATGTAGATCGTGGCGAAGAGGCCGATCCAGACGACATCGACGAAGTGCCAGTAGTAGGACACGACGATGGCGGCGGTTGCCTGCTCGTGAGTGAACCTCTTGGCGGCGTATGTCCGGCCGAGGACCAGCAGGAAGGCGATGAGACCGCCTGTCACGTGCAGTCCGTGGAAGCCGGTGGTCAGGTAGAACACCGAGCCGTACGGGTCCGACGAGAGCGAGAGGCCCTCGTGCTTGACCAGCTCGGTGTACTCCAGGACCTGGCCGCCGATGAAGATCGCACCCATCACGAACGTGATGATGAACCACGTCCGGAGCTTCTTCACGTCGCCCCGCTCGGCGGCGAAGACGCCGAGCTGGCAGGTGAGGGAGGAGAGCACCAGGATCGTGGTGTTGGTCGCCGAGAACGGGAAGTTGAGGGCCGAAGCCTTTTCCGCCCAGTACTCGGCACCCGTCACCGATCGCAGGGTGAAGTACATCGCGAAGAGGGCCGCGAAGAACATCAGCTCGGAACTCAGCCAGATGATGGTTCCGACGCTGGTGAGGTTCGGTCGATTGACCGACGGGTGCGCGTGCCCGGTATCTACTGTCGTTACTGTCGCCACGACCGACATTATGTCGGTCGCTTATCCCGCCCTCACTCCGGGGGGTGCCGTTCGGAGTGTCAGGGGCCCGTGTCCAGCCCGAACGGCCCATCGGAAGGGCCTCGGGACACCCTTCGAACAGGTGTTGAACGGGTGTTGACGCGCAGTGGAGCGGAGTAGCATCCGGCGCACCGGTCGACGACGACCACCCCGCCTTCCAGACGGAGGAACGATGCAGTCGAGTGCCACGGTCCTGGTCTACAGCGACGACGCGAACACCCGCGCGCAGGTCCGGCTGGCGGCAGGGCGCAGGCCCGCCGCCGACGTTCCCCCGGTGGAGTTCGTGGAGTGCGCCACGCTGCCCGCGGTCCTGAAGGCCCTGGAGGAGGGCGGGATCGACGTGTGCGTGCTGGACGGCGAGGCGGTGCCGGCCGGCGGCATGGGGGTGTGCCGGCAGATCAAGGACGAGGTCTTCCACTGCCCTCCGGTCCTGCTGCTGATCGGGCGCCCGCAGGACGCCTGGCTGGCCACCTGGAGCCGCGCGGACGCGGCCGTCACCCTTCCGGTGGAACCTGTCGAGTTCGCGGCCTCCCTGGCGGCCCTGCTCCGCTCCCGCCTCGCGATCGGAGCGTAACCCTCCGCACCGGCGGGCGAGCCGAAGGGCGCCGAGCGCCGCAGGCGCCCGTAGGGGGTCCCCCCGCCGAAGGCAGGGGGTGATCGAGCCCTACTGGAGCGTCGGCCGCAGGCGGGCCTTGGCGTCCTCGGTGGCCGTCGGATTGCCCTTGGCGGCCACCAGGGCGCTGCCCTGGCGCCATTTCTCCCAGGGCAGGTTCCAGTCGCCGAAGCCGTTGCCGAAGGGGTCCATCGTCTCGCCGTAGCTGTTGACGGTCTTCACGATGTCGCCGGGGCGGACGGTCTCGTAGAACCAGGCCGCGTTCCCGGTGGACATGCCGACGCAGCCGTGGCTGACGTTCGCCACGCCCTGGGAGCCCACGGACCAGGGGGCGGCGTGGACGTACTCACCGCTCCAGGTCACCCGGGTGGCGTAGTACACGGGCAGGTCGTACGACTCGGAGCTGCCTTCGGCGATGCCGATGCTGGTGCCGCGCATGCGGACGTAGTACTCCTTGCCGAGCACCACTTTGATCCCGTTACGGGTGGAGAAGCCCGGTTTTCCGGTGGTCACCGGAATGGTGTTGATCACTTCTCCGTTGCGCTTGACGGTCATGTAGTGGCTGCCGGCGTCGGCGATCGCCTCGATGCGGTCGCCGATCTTCAGCCGGAGCGGCTTCGACGCGCCCCCGTACAGCTTGTCGCCGACCTTGAGGCCGTTCAGGTTGCCGGTGACGGAGACGAGGGCGCCTGCGGGCCAGTACTCCTTGGGCCGGAAGTGGAGCTTCTTGTCGTCCACCCAGTACCAGGAGCCCTCCACGGCGGGGGCGGAGCGGACCTTCAGGGCCCGCTCGACGACCGCGCGGGCGGCCCGGTCCTTGACGGGGAGGCTGAGGTCCGCCGTGATGGGCTGCCCGACGCCGTAGGTGCCCGCCTCCGGCCCGAAGGTGACGGTGAGGGCCCGTTTGGCCGGGGCCGTCCCGAACGTGAACGTACGGGCTCCTGGAGCGCCGTCCCCGTCCTCGGTGGCCACGCGGACGGTGTAGCGGGCCCCGGCCGCCAGGGCGGCCGTGGAGCGCCAGCGGCGGCCGTCGGCGGAGAGTTCGCCCGCCAGGTGGCGGCCCGCCTCGTCGGTGGCGGTGACATCGGTGATCCGGCCGTCCTCGCCCTTGGCGGTGATCTCCAGGGGCTTGTCGGGGTTCGCCTTGGCGCTGCCGGAGGGCGTGTTGAACACGACCTGCTCCGCCGCGTCGAAGGGCCTCGCCGACAGCGGATGCCGGTCGGGGCCCGCGCAGGACGTGGCGCCGGCGGTGACGGCGAGGACCAGAAGCGTGCAGCTCAGAACAGTCCGGATGCGCGGCGTGTCGTTCATGACCTCACGCTAAGGACAATCTGCGGGCCGGGCGCGCCGAGTGCTGCAAACGAGGGGCCCGGACGCTTCGGTGACGAAGCGTCCGGGCCCCTCGGGGTGGTGCGGGGTACCGCCGGTGTTACTGGTTCTGGTTCTCACCGCGGTAGAACTCGAACACCCAGCCGAAGAGACCGACCAGGATCAGCGGCGCCGAGAAGTACAGCAGCCACCAGCCCATCGCGACGGCGAGGAAGGCGAACGAGCCGCCGACGGCCAGCGAGAGCGGCTGCCAGCTGTGCGGGGCGAAGAAGCCCAGCTCGCCGGCCTCGTCCGCGACGTCGGCCTCCTTGTCGTCCTGCGCCATGGCGTCGACCCGCTTGGCCGTGAAGGCCAGGTAGTAGCCGATCATGATCGCCAGGCCGAAGGCCAGGAACAGCGCCGTCGTACCGACCGGCTCCTTCGACCACACGCCGTAGAGGATCGCCATGGCGAGGATGAAGATGCTCAGCCAGATGAACATCTTGCCCTGGATCTTCACTTGCCGGCCTCCTTGCCGCCGGTGAGGGCCTCAGCCTCGTGAGGCTTGTTCTCGAGCTGGTCGACAGCCGCGATCTCAGGGTGGTGCAGGTCGAACGCCGGGGATTCCGAACGGATCCGCGGCAGCGTGAGGAAGTTGTGCCGCGGCGGCGGGCAGGAGGTCGCCCACTCCAGCGAGCGGCCGTAGCCCCACGGGTCGTCGACCTCGATCTTCTTGCCGTACTTGGCGGTCTTCCAGACGTTGTAGAAGAACGGCAGGATCGACAGGCCGAGCAGGAACGAGGAGATCGTCGAGATCGTGTTCAGGGCGGTGAAGCCGTCGGCGTCCAGGTAGTCCGCGTAACGGCGCGGCATGCCCTCGGCACCGAGCCAGTGCTGCACCAGGAAGGTGCCGTGGAAGCCCACGAACAGCGTCCAGAAGGTGATCTTGCCGAGGCGCTCGTCGAGCATCTTGCCGGTGAACTTCGGCCACCAGAAGTGGAAGCCGGAGAACATCGCGAAGACGACGGTGCCGAAGATCACGTAGTGGAAGTGCGCCACGACGAAGTACGAGTCCGAGACGTGGAAGTCCATCGGGGGCGAGGCCAGGATGACGCCGGTCAGACCACCGAAGGTGAAGGTGATCAGGAAGCCGACGGCCCAGAGCATCGGGGTCTCGAAGGACAGGGAGCCCTTCCACATCGTTCCGATCCAGTTGAAGAACTTCACGCCGGTCGGTACGGCGATGAGGAACGTCATGAAGGAGAAGAACGGGAGGAGCACGCCACCGGTGACGTACATGTGGTGCGCCCACACGGTCACGGACAGACCGGCGATCGCGATGGTCGCGGCCACCAGACCGATGTAGCCGAACATCGGCTTGCGGCTGAAGACCGGGATGACCTCGGAGATGATGCCGAAGAACGGCAGCGCGATGATGTACACCTCGGGGTGGCCGAAGAACCAGAAGAGGTGCTGCCAGAGCAGCGCTCCACCGTTGGCCGCGTCGAAGATGTGCGCGCCGAACTTGCGGTCCGCCTCCAGGGCGAACAGCGCGGCCGCCAGGACCGGGAAGGCGAGCAGGACCAGGACACCGGTCAGCAGCACGTTCCAGGTGAAGATCGGCATGCGGAACATCGTCATGCCCGGAGCGCGCATGCAGATGATCGTGGTGATGAAGTTGACCGAGCCGAGGATCGTGCCGAAGCCGGAGAAGGCCAGACCCATGATCCACATGTCGGCGCCGACACCCGGCGAGCGGACGGCGTCCGACAGCGGGGAGTAGGCGAACCAGCCGAAGTCGGCCGCACCCTGCGGGGTGAGGAAGCCGGCCACCGCGATGATCGAGCCGAAGAGGTACAGCCAGTACGCGAACATGTTCAGCCGCGGGAACGCCACGTCGGGCGCGCCGATCTGCAGCGGCATGATCCAGTTCGCGAAGCCGGCGAACAGCGGCGTCGCGAACATCAGCAGCATGATCGTGCCGTGCATCGTGAACGCCTGGTTGAACTGCTCGTTCGACATGATCTGCGTACCCGGACGGGCCAGCTCGGCGCGCATGAAGAGCGCCATGAGACCGCCGATGCAGAAGAAGACGAACGACGTGACCAGGTAGAGCGTGCCGATCGTCTTGTGGTCGGTGGTGGTCAGCCACTTCACCACGACATTGCCGGGCTGCTTGCGCCGTACGGGCAGCTCGTTCTCGTACGAGTCCTCAGCTGCGGCGGCACCCTGGGTTTCGTTGGGGATGCTCACAGTTGGTTCTTCTCCGCATTCCTGGCCGGGTCCGTCTGCTCGATGCCAGACGGGATGTAGCCGGTCTGCCCCTTCTCGGCCAGCTCCTTCAGGTGCTGCTGGTAGCGCTCCGGGGAGACCACCTTGACGTTGAAGAGCATCCGGGAGTGGTCGACACCGCACAGCTCGGCGCACTTGCCGAGGAAGGTGCCCTCCTGGGTCGCGGTCACCTCGAAGGCGTTGGTGTGACCCGGGATGACGTCCTGCTTCATGAGGAAGGGGACCACCCAGAAGGAGTGGATGACGTCACGGGAGGTCAGGACGAACCGGACCTTCTCGCCCTTGGGCAGCCACAGGGTCGGACCCGGGTTGCCGGTCTGCGGGTTCCGGTCGCCCGGGATGCCCGCGTCGTAGACACCTCCCGCGTTCTCCGGGAAGTCGTTGAGGAACTTGTCCGGGATCGAGGCGAGGTTCTTGTCCTTCTTGGCGTCGCCCTTCACACCGGGCACGTTCTCGATGTAGTTGAAGCCCCAGCTCCACTGGTAGCCGACCACGTTGATGGTGTGGGCGGGCTTGGGGGAGAGCTCGAGGAGCTTCGACTCGTCGCGTGCGGTGAAGTAGAACAGCACCGAGACGATGATGAGCGGAGTGACCGTGTACAGCGCCTCGATGGGCATGTTGTAACGGGTCTGCGGAGGTACCTCGACCTTGGTGCGGCTGCGCCGGTGGAAGATGGTGGCCCAGAGGATCAGGCCCCACACCAGGATTCCGGTGAGCAGCGCGGCCGCCCAGGAGCCCTGCCACAGGGAGAGGATCCGAGGCGCCTCTTCCGTGACGGGGGTGGGCATGCCAAGGCGGGGGAAGTCTTCCCAGTTGTACGAGCAGCCGGTGGCTGTCGCCAGGATCAGGCCCGCAGTCAGCACCTGCGGCAGCTTCCGCCGCATCGGGCGCCGCGACGAGCGGTCGGAGCCGTTGGGACTCACGTAGCGCCTTCCCGAGAGTCTCGGCCCGCGTTGGTCGGCCACGGCCGTCCGTCTCGCTGGTCGGTCGCCGCCCCGTGCCGCGGGCAGGGGTTTGGATGTTTATGCGGACCAAACCCTACTGGACGCTATTTGGGGTCGCGCGGGGAGGGTGCCCAACGCGCCGTCCGACTCCCCGAAGGGGTGGACTCCGGGGTTCCGGGAGGGGGTCCCGCACGCCCGCCGGGTCCCCTGCCGACGCCGCGCGGGGGCGGCCTGACACCGACTCACCCGGGCGGGGCGGCACGCACGCAGGGGGTCTCTCGTCGATCAGGCCGGACCCCGCGAGCCCGGCAAGATCGGCGAGACCCCCAGGCTCTACGGTGGGCGGATGCCGTACTTCGACGCCGCCTCGGCCGCCCCGCTGCACCCCGTCGCCCGCCAGGCCCTGCTGGCCTCCCTGGACGAGGGGTGGGCCGATCCGGCCCGGCTGTACCGGGAGGGGCGGCGGGCCCGGATGCTGCTGGACGCGGCGCGGGAGGCGGCGGCGGAGGCGGTCGGGTGCCGCCCGGACGAGCTCGTGTTCACTCCTTCGGGTACCCGCGCGGTGCACACGGGCGTGTCGGGGGCGCTGGCCGGGCGCCGGCGGGTCGGCAACCGGCTCGTGGTCTCGGCCGTGGAGCACTCCTCCGTCCTGCACGCGGCCGAGGCGCACGCGGCGGCCGGCGGGTCGGTGACCGAGGTGCCGGTGGACCGGACGGGCGCGGTGGACGCGGGCGCGTTCGCGGCGGCGCTGGACGGCGGGACGGCGCTGGCCTGTCTCCAGTCGGCCAACCACGAGGTGGGCACCGAGCAGCCGGTGGCCGAGGTGGCGGAGGCCTGCCGGGCGGCGGGGGTGCCGCTGCTGGTGGACGCGGCCCAGTCGCTGGCCTGGGGGCCGGTGGCGGAGGGCTGGTCGCTGCTCGCGGCGAGCGCGCACAAGTGGGGCGGACCGGCGGGCGTGGGGCTGCTCGCGGTCCGCAAGGGTGTCCGGTTCGCGCCGCAAAACCCCTCGGACGAGCGCGAGTCGGGCCGGGCGCCGGGCTTCGAGAACCTGCCGGCGATCGTGGCGGCGGCGGCCTCGTTGCGGGCGGTGCGGTCGGAGGCGGCGGCCGAGGGGGCGCGGCTGCGGGCGCTGGTGGACCGGATCCGGGCGCGGGTGCCGGAGCTGGTGCCGGACGTGGAGGTGGTCGGCGATCCGGTGCGCCGGCTTCCTCATCTCGTCACGTTCTCCTGTCTCTACGTGGACGGGGAGACGCTGCTGCACGAGCTGGACCGGGAGGGTTTCTCCGTTTCATCCGGTTCGTCCTGCACGAGTTCGACGCTGACGCCCAGCCATGTGCTGCGGGCGATGGGGGTGCTGAGCGAGGGCAACGTACGGGTGTCGCTGCCGGCCGGGACGGCGGAGGAGGACGTGGACCGGTTCCTGGCGGTGCTGCCGGGGGTGGTCGCGGGGGTACGGGAGCGGCTGGGCGCCCCGGCCGCCGCCCCGGCCGCGGCGGCCGGGCCCGGCCCGCTGGTCGTGGACTCGCTCGGGAAGCGCTGCCCGATCCCGGTGATCGAGCTGGCGAAGGT
>NZ_JAPSIW010000381.1 GCF_031178505.1 Streptomyces sp.
CCGCTCCCCCGCGAGCGCCGCGTCCGCCGCCGGCGTCGCCGTTTCCGGACCCCGCCCGCCCGCCGGGCCCGGCCGACACCGGGGATACACTGCTCCGCCCCACACGACCGGAGGTCCCCCCGGTGTTCCCCGCACGGATACGTGCCGGTGCCGCGCTGGCTCCGGTGCTCCTCGCCCTGTCCGGCTGCTCCTCCTGGGGCTGCGCCGACACGACGGCGGAGCGCGGCGAGGCCGGTGTGAGCGTGCGGGTCGAGAACACGTACGGTCAGCGCTCCGGCGTCAGCGCCGAGGTCGTCGACTGGCGCCTGCGGCCCCACCCCCAGCTGCCCTCCGAAGGGGACCAGGTCCACTTCACCTACCGCTTCGACGGCGCCGACGAGTATTCCGGCCCCGCTGTGGACGCCTGCGCGGTGGATGAGAAGCGCGTGGCGCTCGGGTGCCGGACGGTCCACGCCTCCGCGGCACGGGCCCGGCCGGACGGCGCTCTCACGGGCGACGACTGGCTCACCGTCGAGCACCCGGGGCAGGTGGCCGCGGTGCTGCTGATCCCCAACGACCGTTCCTACGACCGACCGACCTGCGACCAGGACGTCAAGGACGGTGGCGGGACGCATCCGCCGGCGCCGGCCGGCACGGGGGACCAGCTGTAACGGCGAGCGCATCGCCCGGGGCGTTCCCCGTCCCCTACCGTGGCCCCATGAGCGACTTCCATCACGCCCTGCGCTCGCTGCGCGTCTGGGACACCGTGCTGCCCGTCTTCGGTCCGGAGGGCGCGCCGGAGGAGCCGGTCGGGCTGTTCCGTGAGTGGTTCACGGCGGCCGTGGACGCCGGGCAGAGCGAGGCGCACACGATGTCGCTCGCCACGGCCGGGGAGGACGGGCGGCCGGACGCGCGGATCGTGATGCTGCACGACGTGGACGAGCGGGGCTGGCACTTCGCCTCGCACGCCGGCAGCGCCAAGGGGCGTCAGCTCGCCGCGCGGCCCGAGGCGGCGCTCTGCTTCTACTGGCCGGTCCAGGGGCGGCAGGTGCGGGTGCGGGGGCGGGTCACGGCCGGGACGGCCGAAGAGGCGTACGCGGATCTGCACGCCCGGACCACCGGGGCGCTCGCGTCCGCGCTGGTGGGGCGGCAGAGCGGGGTCCTGGACTCGCCCACGGCGCTGGTGGAGGCGAGTGAGGCGGCCTGGCGGCGGGCGCAGGCGGAGCCCACCGCCCACGCTCCCAGCTGGACCCTGTACGTGGTCGAGCCGGCCGAGGTCGAGTTCTTCCAGGGGGACGAGCGGCGCCGGCACGTCCGCCTGCGCTACCGCCGCGGGCGGGACGGCGGCGGTTGGGTCCGGGAGCTGCTCTGGCCCTGAGCGGGCCGGGCCCGGGGGGCGCACCATGGGAGGTGGAGGTGGGAGAACCATGGCTACGTACATGGACGTGCACCACGGCATGGTGGGCATCACGGCGGACCAGCTGCACGAGGCGCACCAGGCCGATCTGGCCATCGAGAAGGACGAAGGGGTCCACTTCGAGCGGGCCTGGGCGGACCCGTCGTCGGGCACGGTCTACTGCCTGTCGACCGGCCCGTCCGCCGAGGCCGTGCAGCGGGTCCACCAGCGGACCGGCCACGCCGCCGACGAGATCCACGAGGTGTCCCTGACGGTCTGAGGGAGCCGCCCCGGGGCGCCCTCAGGGGGTGCCCCGGTTCCCGTACATCTCCTCGATCTCCCGCGCGAAGTCCCGCAGCACCGCCCGCCGTTTCAGCTTCAGGGACGGCGTCAGGTGGCCGGACGCCTCGGAGAACTCGGTCGTCAGGACCCGGAAGGCGCGGATCGACTCGGCCCGCGCGACCAGCCGGTTGGCGTCGTCCACGGCCCGCTGCACCACGCCGAGCAACTCCTCGTCCCGGGTCAGCTCCCACAACGCCAGATGGTCCTTGCCCCGCATCCGGCGCCAGTGCGCCAGGGCCTCGTGATCGAGGGTGACGAGGGCGGTGACGTACGGGCGCCGGTCGCCCAGCACCACGCACTGGGAGACCAGCGGGTGGGCACGCAGCCAGTCCTCCAGCGGGGCCGGAGCCACGTTCTTGCCGGCCGAGGTGACGAGGATGTCCTTCGCGCGGCCGGTGATCGTCAGGTAACCGTCCTCGTCGAGGGAGCCCAGGTCTCCGGTGGGGAACCAGCCGTCGTCGGTGTGCGGTACGGCCGTCCCCCGCCGGGCGTCCCAGTACCCGGCGAAGACGTGGGGCCCCTTGAGCCACACCTCGCCGTCGTCGGCGATCCGCACGGCGGTGCCCGGAAGGGGCAGGCCGACGGTGCCGGTGCGGGGCCGGTCGGGCGGGGTGACGGTGGTGGCGGCCGTGGTCTCCGTGAGGCCGTACCCCTCGACGACCTCGATGCCCGCGCCGGCGAAGAACTCGGCGAGCCGGGTGCCCAGCGGGGCGCCGCCGCTGATCACGTACCGGACCCGGCCGCCGAGCGCGGCCCTGATCCGGCGGTAGACCAGCGGGTCGTATAGCGCCCGCGCCGCGCGCAGGGTGAGCGGGGGCGCCGTGGTGCGCCCGTAGCGGCGGGCGACGCGGGCGGCCCGGTCGAAGAGGGCGGCCCGGCCGTCGCGTTCGGCGGTGGCGCGGGCGGTGTGGAAGACCTTCTCCAGGACGTAGGGGATGGCGAGCAGGAAGGTGGGGCGGAAGGCGGCGAGGTCGTCGAGGAGTCCACCGCCTTCCACGGAGGGCGCGTGACCGACGCGGACCCGGGCGCGGACGCAGGCCACGGCCACCATCCGGCCGAAGACGTGGGACAGCGGCAGGAAGAGGAGGGTGGCGGCGGGTTCCCCGCCGCCCGGGACGAAGACGGGGTGGAGGAGCCGGACGGCGTTGTCGACCTCGGCGAAGAAGTTGGCGTGGGTGAGGGCGCAGCCCTTGGGGCGGCCGGTGGTGCCGGAGGTGTAGACGAGGGTGGCGAGGGTCTCGGGGGTGAGGAGGCCGCGCCGGGCGGTGACGGTCTCGTCGGCGACCCGCGCGCCGGCCCGCCGCAGCTGGTCGACGGCGCCCGCGCCGAGGACCCACAGGTGGGCGAGGCCGGGCAGCCGCTGCCGTTCGGCGGTGACCGTGCGGGCCTGCGCCGCGTCCTCGACGACACAGCCGACGGCTCCGGAGTCCTGGAGGATCCAGCGGGTCTGGAAGGCGGAGGAGGTCGGGTACACGGGGACGGTGACCAGCCCCGCGGCCCAGGCGGCGAAGTCGAGGAGGGTCCACTCGTAGGTGGTGCGGGCCATCAGGGCGAGCCGGTCGCCGGGGCGCAGGCCGTGCGCGACGAGGCCCTTGGCGACGGCGTGGACGTCGGCGGCGAAGCGGGCGGCGGTGACGTCGTACCACCGGCCCTCGGGGTCCTTGCGCGAGAAGGCGACGGCCTCGGGGTCCCGGCGGGCGTTGTCGTACGGGAGGTCGGCGAGGGAGCCGCGTCGGACGCGGGGCACGAGGGCGGGGACGGAGACCTCCCGTACCCGGCCGTCGACCAGGGTCCTGCGGGGCTCGACCGGTTCACTCGCGGATGCGGCGGGGGCGACGGACACGTGCGGCTCCTCGGTCTTCGGGGGAACTGAGGTGGTGCACTGCGGTCATGCGTCGGTACGGGGTGCTGCGCGGATGTGCGGGTCGCCCGGCGTTCCGGAGGTGCCCGGCGCCCGTGCGGAGCGGTCGCTCCGGGGCGGTCGTTCCTGAACGGGAACCGGCCCCCGCGCGAACCAGCCGGTAACCTTACTGCGCGGTAAGCCTCAGCGGGGAGACCAGCGCTCGCCTTTCATGAGGTTCCCGAGTCCCGCCCACGCGAAGTTCATGAGCGTCGCCGCCGCCTCCCGGGCCGTCACGCCCGGCGTCTCGTTGGCCCAGCCGGCGAGCGACTCGGCCGAGCCGACCAGGGCCTGCGCGAGCGCGGCCACGTCCCGTTCGGTGATGGCGCCCCCGTCGCGCGCCTCGCGCGCCGCCTCCCCGATCAGCCCCGCCACGAACGCCGCGATCCCGTCCCGCAGCCGGGCCGCCTCGGTGGCGAACGGCTCCCCCTGCGTGCGGGCCTGCCGGCTGAGCACCACCCACGCGTCCGGATGGTCCGCGGCGTGGGTGAAGAAGGCGAGCAGCCCCGCCCACAGCCGCTCGTCCGGCGGTACGCCCGGGTCCGCGACGGCCCCGGCCACCGCCGCGAGCAGCGCCTCGGCCTCACGCCGGATGCAGGCGGTGAAGAGGTCCTCCTTGGAGTGGAGGTAGAGGTAGACGAGCGGCTTGGACACCCCGGCCAGCTCGGCGATCTCGTCCATGGACGCCGTCTGGTACCCGTGCCGCGCGAAGCACGTCACGGCCGCGTCCAGCATCTGCCGTTCCCGCACGGCCCGCGGCAGCCTCTTCGTCCCCGCCACGCTCTCCCGCCCCGTTTCCATGATCGTCCGCCGCCCCGCAGAAGCCTACGTGCCCCCTGCCCGGAGCGGGCAGGGGGCACGTGAGGGGGTGCGGCGGAGCGGGACGGGTCAGGCCGTGACCGGCACCGACACCTTCCGCTCGGCCTCGCGTACGCCGGCCGGGCCGTCGGCCAGGTCGTCGATCGGGGACGAGGAGGCGTTCTCGTACGCGGTGACGTCGAGGACCTTCTCGCGGGCGGCGACGATCACCGGGACCAGCGCCTGACCGGCGACGTTCGTGGCGGTGCGGACCATGTCGAGGATCGGGTCGATCGCCATGAGCAGGCCGACGCCCTCCAGCGGGAGACCCAGGGTGGAGAGGGTCAGCGTCAGCATGACCGTCGCGCCGGTCAGACCGGCGGTGGCCGCCGAACCGATGACGGACACGAAGGCGATGAGCAGGTAGTCGCCGATGCCGAGCTGGACGCCGAAGATCTGCGCGATGAAGATCGCGGCCAGCGCCGGGTAGATCGCGGCGCAGCCGTCCATCTTGGTGGTGGCGCCGAACGGGACGGCGAAGGAGGCGTACTCCTTCGGGACGCCGAGGCGCTCGGTGACCTTCTGGGTGACCGGCATGGTGCCGACCGAGGAGCGGGAGACGAAGGCCAGCTGGATGGCGGGCCAGGCGCCCTTGAAGAACTGGAGCGGGTTGACCTTGGCGACCGTGGCGAGCAGCAGCGGGTAGACGCCGAAGAGGACCAGGGCGCAGCCGATGTAGATGTCGGCGGTGAAGGTCGCGTACTTGCCGATGAGGTCCCAGCCGTAGTCGGCGATGGCGAAGCCGATGAGGCCGACGGTGCCGAGCGGGGCGAGCCGGATGACCCACCACAGGGCCTTCTGGAGCAGTTCCAGGACCGACTCGGAGAGGGTGAGGATCGGCTTGGCCTTCTCGCCCAGCTTGAGGGCGGCGATGCCGGCGACGGCGGCCATGAAGACGATCTGGAGGACGTTCAGCTCGGTGAAGGGCGTGATGACGTCGGTCGGCACGATGCCGGTGAGGAAGTCGATCCAGGAACCCTCGCGCTTGGGCAGCTTGCCGTCCTGCGGGGTCAGGCCGGTGCCGGCGCCGGGGTTGGTGATCAGGCCGATCGCGAGGCCGATGGCGACCGCGATCAGGGAGGTGATCATGAACCAGAGCAGGGTGCGGGTGGCGAGCCGGGCGGCGTTGTTCACCTTCCGCAGGTTGGTGATCGAGACCAGGATCGCGAAGAAGACGAGCGGCGCGACGGCCAGCTTCAGGAGCTGGACGAAGATGTCGCCGACCTGGCCGAGGGTCTCCTTGAGCCAGGAGACGTCCTGGCTGCGGGCGATCCAGCCGAGCAGGACGCCGAGGACCAGACCGGCGACGATCTGGGCCCAGAAGGGGACCTTGGGTATCCGGGACGAGGGCTTGACCTCGTGCTCGGTCGCGGGCGCGGAGGCGGACGCGGACACAGACACACTCCACAGGTGCGTATCGGGGAAATACGGGACGGGGGTGCGGCACACACACGCGTTCTCACGCGGGCCGCTGCATGATGCCGGGTCAGAGCGCGCGGCAACAGACCGCGGACATACAGCGGCACAGATCGACGTGCAGGCGCGCCACGAGCGGAACGCTCACGGCGTGGGAGGGGCGCACTGCTGTCGTCATGCCCCACACGTTAACACTTGAACTTTGAGAACCTCAAAGCCCTGCTTTGAGGTACCGAAGCGCCCCCGACGCCTCCGAAACGAAGAAAGCCCCAGGCGGGAGCCCGGAAGGGCACCACCTGGGGCGGATGATCTGTGAGGAAGCTTACGAGCTCTTTCATACGCCCGTCACGGACGGAGGAGCAGCCCGCCAGGGACTACAGGGCGTCCTCGCTGGACCGGTTGGCGTCGAGGCGGCCCTTGGCCCGGTCGACCTTCTCCACGATCTCGGCGCTCATCGCCTCCCGCTGGCCGCGCAGCAGCACGAAGCTCAGCGGGGCGGAGACCACGATCGCGAGGACGAGCACCCAGAGCAGGTTGGAGTCGCCCAGGCCGCGAGGCAGCGCGCCCACGTAGACGAGACCCCACAGGGCGAGGAAGCATCCGGCGAAGATGCCGAGGCGCATCAGCGTGTAGCGGAGCATGCCAGCTCACTCTTTCGTTCCGGGATTTCCCTTACGGGACGACTGTCCTCCAGTGAAGCACGGGGCGGCCC
>NZ_JAPSIW010000382.1 GCF_031178505.1 Streptomyces sp.
CGGCGGAGCGCCGAGGCGTGAGGCGGTGCGTGGACCTCCTGTTCGGGCAGCGGGCCCGCCTGCGGTGGCTGCATCTGATCCTGGGCGGCGCGCTGTTCATGCCGTACTGGCTGGTCGGCACCGTCGTCGTGGGGCCGCTGCTGGACGCGCCGGGTCTCTTCGCGGGCAGTGTCGCCGTGCAGTTCGGCGCGTACGCCGTCGGGCTGCCGCTGGCGGCGGTGACCGCGCTGTTCCCCGCCGCCCGGCCGCTGTCGGTGGCGGCGGCGCGGGCGCTGTGCGGGGTGCCCGCGGACCGGTTCGCGGACGGTCCGGCGCGCGGCCGGGAGGCGAAGGCCCGGACGGCCGGCTGGTTCACGCTCCACGTGGGTGCCGGGGCCCTGGTCGCCGGGGCGACACTGGCGCTGCCGCCGTTCGCGGTGGCGGTGGCGGCGCTGCCGTTCTCGGCGGGCCTGCGGCGGTCCGAGCTCGGACGCTTCTGGGGCCTGGACCGGCTCGGCTGGACGGCGCTGCCGGCCGGGCTGCTGATGCTGCTCGCGCTCGCCGCCGCGGCCGCCGTCACCGGGACCCTGCTCGCCCGGCTGGCGCCCCGGCTGCTGGGGCCGAGCCCGGCGGACCGGCTCGCGGCGGCGGAACGGCGGGCCGCCGAGGCCGAGTCGCGCAACCGGCTGGCCCGCGAGCTGCACGACTCGGTCGGCCACGCCCTGAGCGCCGTCACCCTGCAGGCGGGCGCGGCCCGCCGGGTGCTGGACGCCGGGGGCAGGGATTTGGAGTTCGTGCGGGAGGCGCTGACCGCGATCGAGGAGACCACCCGGCGCACGGTCGGCGAGCTGGACCAGGTGCTCGGCCTGTTGCGACGCGGAGACCCCGGCGAGCCCGGCGGGGCGCAGGGGGCGGCCGGGGCCGGGCCGGGGCTCGACGCCCTGGAGGCGCTGGTGCGGGGTGCCGGGCCGCACGTGGCGCTGACCGTGACGGGCGCCCGGGGCCGCGTACCGGAGGCGCTGTCCCGGGAGGCGTACCGGATCGTCCAGGAGGGGCTGACGAACGCGGCCCGGCACGCCGGCGGCGCGCCCGTCACCGTGCGGGTCGGCGTCGGCGACGAGGAAGTGGAGATCACCATGGAGAACCCCCTGTCGGGGCGGACACCGGTCACCCGGCCCGGTGGCGGGCACGGCCTGCGCGGCATCGCGGAGCGGGCCCGGCTGCTGGGCGGCACCGCCGGGGCCGGCCCGGCCGACGGCGTGTGGCGCCTCGCGGTCAGGATCCCCCGGTGAGCGCCCCGGTCCGGATCGTCCTGGCCGACGACGAGCGGATGGTACGGACGGCCCTGCGGGTCATCCTGGACGCCGAGCCCGGCCTGGAGGTGGTCGGGGAGGCGTCCACCGGCGCCGAGGCGGTCTCGGTGGTGCGCGAGCGCCGGCCGGACGTGGTCCTCATGGACGTGCGGATGCCGGAGGTGGACGGCATCCGGGCCACCGAGCGGATTCTCGGCGGGATGCCGGACCCGCCCCGGATCGTGGTCGTGACGACCTTCGAGAACGACGCGTACGTGTACGACGCGCTGCGCGTGGGCGCGGCCGGGTTCCTGCTCAAGCGGGCGGCGGCCGAGGAGCTGGTGGCGGCGGTGCGGCTGGTGGCGCGGAGCGACTCGCTGCTCTACCCGGCGGCCGTCCGGGGCCTGGCCGCCGAGCACGCCCGGCGCCGTCCGCCGGTGGCCCCGCCGTGGGTGGGGCGGCTCACCGAGCGGGAGGCGGAGGTGCTGCGGCTGGTGGCGAAGGGGCTGACCAACGCCGAGATCGCGGCCCGGATGGGGGTCGGGGCGGCCACGGTCAAGACGCATGTGGCGGCGGTCCTGGCGAAGTCGGGGGCGCGGGACCGGACGCAGGCGGTGATCCTGGCGTACGAGTCGGGGTTCGTGGGGGTGCGCTGAGGACCGCCGGGGCGGACACCGGGGGCCGGTGCGCGGGCGTGCGCGGCCGGGGCGGACATGAAGGTTCGCTGAGAATCGGACGATTCCGGAACGGCCCGTACCGGCCCGTTCGTCCCGACAGGTGCGATGAACAAGACGATCAGGCGCGCCTCCGTCTTCACGCTGCTCCTGGTGCTGGCCCTCCTCGGCCGGGCCACCTGGGTGCAGGCGTACGAGGCCAAGGCGCTCGCGAACGACCAGAAGAACCGGCGCAAGACCATCGAGCAGTACGGTCAGCCGCTCGGGAACATCGTCGTGGCCGGCACGCCGGTCACCGGCTCGACCAGAACCCGGGGCGGCGATCTCGCGTACAAGCGCACCTACACCGACGGCGAGCTGTACGCGGCGGTGACCGGCTACAGCTCGCAGGCGTACGGCGCCACGCAGCTGGAGGGCATCTACGACGACGTCCTCGACGGCACCGACGACCGGCTGAGGAACCCGCTGGACGCGGTCACCCGGCGGCAGGGGGAGCCGGGCACCGTGCTGACCACGATCGACCCGGAGGTGCAGAAGGCAGGCCACAGGGCGCTCGGGAACAAGAAGGGCGCGGCCGTCGCGATCGACCCGGTCACCGGGCGGATCCTCGGCATGGTCTCCACCCCGTCCTACGATCCCTCGCGGATCGCCGGGACGACGGACGGGAAGGCCTGGCAGGAGCTGACCGGTGACCCGGACAAGCCGATGGTCAACCGGGCGCTGCGGCAGCCGCTGCCGCCCGGCTCCACCTTCAAGCTGGTCGTCGCGGCGGCGGCCCTGGAGGAGGGGCTGTACGCCTCGGTGGACACGGCGACGGCGAGCCCCGACCCGTACACCCTGCCGCACACCCGCACGGTGCTGCCGAACGAGAACGCCTCGGCACCGTGCGAGAACGCCACGATCCGTACCGCCCTCCGCTACTCCTGCAACAACGTCTTCGCGAAGATGGCCGCCGACCTCGGGCAGGACAAGGTGCGGGCCATGGCGGAGAAGTTCGGCTTCAACGACACGGAGCGGGACGTCCCGGTCCGCGCCTACGCGAGCGTCTACCCCTCGGGCATGGACCCGGCGCAGACGGCACTCACCGGCATCGGCCAGTTCGACGTGACGGCCACCCCGCTCCAGATGGCGATGGTGTCGGCGGTCCTCGCCCACGACGGTCTGCTGGCCGCCCCGCACATGGTCGCGCAGGTGGTCGACTCCGACGGCGACCCCCTCACCACGTACCGGGACGGGGACACCACCCGGGTCGTGTCCGCGTCGACCGCGCGGCAGCTGCGCGAGGCGATGCGGACGGTGGTGGAGCAGGGGACGGGCAGCAACGCGGCGCTGCCCGGGGTCGAGGTCGGCGGCAAGACGGGCACGGCGCAGCACGGCGAGAACAACAGCAGCACGCCCTACGCCTGGTTCACCTCGTACGCGAAGGACCCGGCGACCGGGAAGCAGGTCGCCGTGGCGGTGATGATCGAGGACTCGGGCGCGGCCCGCTCCGAGGTCAGCGGCAACTCACTGGCGGCCCCGGTGGCCCGGCAGATGATGGCGGCGGCCCTGAAGTGACGTGTCCCGGGGCCCGATTGGCCCCGGGACCCGCGCACGCGGTATGCAGGGGGCGCTCGACGTCCGAGCACGCTTTCGAACCGAGTCCCGATCCCGCGGAGGACCGCCGTGCGCCTGCCCCGTTCCCTGTCCGGCTGGACCATGGCGGTCTTCGGCGCGCTGGCCGCCGCGCTCGGCGTGGTCGGCCTGGCCGTCCCGGACGCGCTGCTCACCGTGATGGGCTTCGAGCCGGTGTCGGACGGCGGCCGGGCGGAGGGCGACCACACCCTGGTGTTCCTGACGGCCTCCTCGATGGCCGCGCTCAACATGGGCGTGTACTACGTGCTGGCCGCGCTCGCCGACTGGAAGGCCTTCTTCCGCTGGACGGTCCCGTTCCGGCTGCTGACCTGCGCCGTCTTCACCCTGGCCGTGGTGGCCGGCCGCGCCCCGGCCGGGTTCCTCGGGGTGGGCCTGTGGGAGGGGCTCGGCGCGCTGGCGACCGGGGCCGCGCTGCGGTACGAGAGGCGGCGCGGCGCCCCCGCGTCCTGAGCCGGGTCCCGGCGGTGCGGGCCGCGCGGCCCGCACCGCGGGGACGCCCGCCGTACGGGCGTCCCCGTGGTGCGGGGCGACCGGGCGGCGGGGAGCATGGAGGAGGACGGGCGGGCACGGCGGGAGGAGGGCACAGTGACGGCCGGTTCCTTCCCGGGGACGGAGGGCCGGGCCGGTGCGCCCTTCGACGGCGGGGCCGGGGTGCCCTTCGACGGCAGGGGGCTCCTCGACGTCCTCGGGGTGGCGGCGGTCCTCCTGGACGGCCGCGGCCGGATCGTCCTCTGGAGCCCGCAGGCCGAGGAACTGTTCGGCTACCGCGCCGACGAGGCCCTCGGACGGTACGCGGCCCGGCTGATCGTCGGCCCCGAGCACCGGGACGAGGCGATCCGCCTCTTCCGCGAGGTCCTCACCGAGGGGTCCCCCTGGGCGGGCACCTTCCCCGTGCGGCACAAGGACGGCACGACCCGGTGCGTGGAGTTCCGCAACATGCGGCTCACCGACGACCTCGGCGATCTGTACGCGCTGGGCATCGCCGCCGACCGGACGGCCGTCGCCCGCGTGGAGACCGAGCTCGCCCTCTCCGACCGGCTGGTCTCCCAGTCCCCCATCGGGCTCGCCGTGCTCGACACCGACCTGCGCTACGTCCTGGTGAACCCGACCCTGGAGCGGATCGACGGCGTGCCGGCCGCCCGGCACATCGGGCGGCGGATCGGCGACCTGATGCCGTGGCCCGAGGCCGAGGCGCTGGAGGAGGCGGCGCGCACGGTGCTCGCCACCGGCGCGCCGCTGCTCGACCGGCCCGTGGTGGGCCGGGCGGCGAGCGCGCCGGACGAGGGCGAGCGCGCCTGGTCGGTCTCCTTCTACCGGCTGGAGGGGGCCGAGGGCCGGGTCCTCGGGGTGGCGGCCTCCGTGATCGACGTGACCGAGCGGCACCGGGCGGACGCCGAGGCGGACCGCTCCCGGCGGCGTCTGGCGTTCGTCGCGGACGCCTCCGCCCGGGTCGGCACCACCCTGGAGGTGGAGCGGACCGCCGACGAACTGGCCGGGGTGGTGGTGCCGGAGCTGGCGGACATCGCCGCCGTCGACGTGCTCGACTCGGTGCTGTCGCTGCGCCGGCCGGGCGCCCCCGAGCAGGGACCGGAACTCTTCCGGGCGCTGGCGGTGAAGGCCGCGCACCGGACGGAGGCGCTGCCCGCGGCGGACCCGCCGGGGGCGGTGGCGATGTACGGGGAGGACCGGCTGGTCACCCGGTGCGTGCACACGGGCCGGCCGGTCCTGGTGGAGCGGGTGGGGCCCGAGGACCTGCCCCGGATCGCCCGCGACCCCCAGGCGGCGGAGCGCCTCGCGCGGGCCGGGGTGCACTCCTACCTGGCGGTGCCGCTGATCGCGCGGGGCGAGGTGCTCGGCGCGCTCGACCTCAAGCGGGACCGCAATCCGCTGCCGTTCGACCGGGACGACGTGCTGCTCGCGACGGAGCTGGCCGCGCGGGCGGCGGTCAGCATCGACAACGCGCGCTGGTACCAGAGCGTGCGGAACTCGGCGGTGACGCTCCAGCGCAGCCTGCTGCCGGGGAAACCGCCGGAGCCGGCCGGCCTGGAGGTGGCGGTCCGCTACCAGCCGGCGCAGGCGTCGAGCGAGGTGGGCGGCGACTGGTACGACGTGATCGAGCTGCCCGACGAGAAGACGGCCCTGGTGGTCGGGGACGTGATGGGCAGCGGCATCGACGCGGCGGCGACGATGGGCCGGCTGCGGACGGCCACCTGCGCCTTCGCCGACCTCGACCTCTCCCCCGCCCAGGTGCTGCGGCACCTGGACCGGATCACCGCCGGTCTGGAGCACTACATCGCCACCTGCCTCTTCGCCGTGCACGATCCGCGCCGGGGACGGCTGAGGATCGCGAACGCCGGCCATCTGCCGCCCGTCCGGGTCCCGGCGGACGGTCCCGCCGAGCTGGTACGGGTGTCGACGGGCCTGCCGCTGGGGGTGGGCGGCGGGGTGTTCCGCACGGCGCGGGTGCCGTTCCTCCCCGGGGACCTGCTGGTCCTCTACACGGACGGCCTGATCGAGACCCGGGACGCGCCCATCGACGAACGGCTCGCGCTGCTGGTGCGGCTGCTCGACGAGTCGCGCGGGCCGCTGGAGGAGACCTGTGACCGGCTGCTGCGGGCGCTGCGGCGGCCCGGCGCGCCGGACGACGTGGCGCTGCTCGTGGCCCGGAGCACGAGATGAGCGGCCGGGCCCGCCGGCACGCCGCCGGCCGGGGACGGGGTCCGCGCGGGCCGGCGGGCCCGGAGCGCGGGACGGGGCTGCGGAGTGTGGCCGGGCAGGTCTTCGCCCTGGAGGCGCTTATCGCGCTCCTGGTGATCGTGGCGGCGGTGCTGGTGACGCTCCACCAGGCCCGGCAGGACACCGAGCGGGACGCCCGGATCCGTTCCCCGGCGGTGGCGGAGGCCTTCGCCAAGGCGCCGGGGGTGGACGAGGCGGTGACCTCGCCCGATCCGACGAAGGTGCTCCAGGACCGGGCGGAGCGGACGCGGCTGGCCACCGGCGTCGACTTCATCGCGGTCCTCG
>NZ_JAPSIW010000383.1 GCF_031178505.1 Streptomyces sp.
CCGGGGAGCCGTGCGCGCGCTCCGTCGGTGACTGTCCGCGGACCGGTTCGTGACTGCCCGTGGACCGTCCGGCGCTCCCGTCGAGGAGGCTGGGCGAGTGCCCGGTGGGCCGACGATGACCGCGCGGCGACACGGCGCTTCGAACGTTTCTCGAACACAAGGCCAAAGCTCTCTCCATGAGCTGGCGAAACACGGCCGATTGCCCGTTTCCTGCGGCCTCAAACCCCGCCGAAGATTGTCCGCCGCGCATACCGCCGGGTACAGTCGCGCCCACTGCTTCCCCCCGGGACACCCCTCGTCGGGCCCGCCCCGGACTGGTTCTGCTGCCGAGGCGAGAGAGAAGTTGGTGAACGACCAGCACCCCTACGCCGGGTACGTCGAAGGTGACGCCCACTCCACCGGCAGTTTCGCCATCGACCCGCTGTTCGGCGCTTATCCCGGTGGTCAGGCCGACCACAGCGGCTCATGGGATCTGGGGCAGTACGACACCGGCACCCCCGCCCACGCCGCGTCCGACGACACGGGCGCGTACGAGACGTACGGCGACGCGACCGGGCAGTGGGACAGCACCGGCCAGTGGAGCACCGCCACCACCACCGCCTACCCCGGCACCGCCCCGTACGACGCCGCCACCACGTACGACACCACCGGCCAGTGGGACGCCTCCGCCTGGACCGACGCGCAGGCGACCGGCGCGTACGAGACCGTCCACTCCGGCACGTACACCCCGCAGGGCACCTACGGCTACGAGGCGTACGACGCGACCGGCCAGTGGGCCGCGCCCGTCTTCACGACCGACACCGGTGCCTACGACGCGACCGCCTGGAACCAGGCGCCGGCCGAGGCCGAGCCGGTCGTCCCCCACCAGTACACGCCCGAGCCGCTGTACGACGCCGACCCGGAAAACGGCGACACCGACACCGGGACCCACTCCACGGGCGACGCGCCGGCCGCCGACCACACCGCCGAGTTCGCCTTCGTCCCCGAGCCGGCGCCGGCCGCGGACGACGGTGACAGCGCGGGCGACGGGGACGTTCCGGAGTACGCGTACGAGGGCGACACGGACCACGACCCGGACGCCGTCCACCGGCCGGCCGTCGAGGTCCGCACCGACGAGCCCGCCGCGGCCGGCCGCTCCGCGCGCCGCACCTCCGGCGGCGGCCGCGGCCGGCGCCGTACCCCCGCCAAGCGCTCCGCCCTGCTGACCGTCGCCGTTCCCTCCGCCTGTGTCATGGGCGTCGCCGGCATCGCCGCCGCCTCCGTCAGCGGGCTCACCGCGCCGCAGAACACGGCGGCCAAGAAGGACGACACGACCACCCTCGCCGCGGCCGACCCGGCGGCCGTGCAGCAGAACGCCGCCAACAAGCGTTTCGAGACCCAGCTCGTCGCGCTCGACAACGGCGCCCGTGACTTCGGCGACCGCGCCAGCCGCACCCAGGAGCGGATCGACCTCCGCGTCCGCCAGGAGGCGGAGCGGAAGAAGCGCGCGGAGGAGGCGGCCCTCCGCGAGGCGATGCGCCCCAAGTTCATGCTGCCGGTGAAGCTGCACCAGCTCAGCGCGCGCTACGGCCAGTCCGGCGTCAACTGGATGTCCGTCCACACCGGCATCGACTTCCCCGTCCAGTACGGCACGAAGGTGATGGCCGCGACCGACGGCACCGTCCGCACCCAGTGGAACAGCGCCTACGGCAACATGGCGATCGTGACGGCGAAGGACGGCACGGAGACCTGGTACTGCCACCTCAGCAGCACCAAGATCCGCTCCGGCGAGGTCAAGGCCGGTGACGTCATCGCGTACTCCGGCAACTCGGGCAACTCCACCGGCCCCCACCTCCACTTCGAGGTCCGGCCCGGCGGCGGCTCGGCGATCGACCCGCTGGCCTGGCTCCGCAGCCACGGCCTCGACCCGACCAGCTGATCCGACCGCCTCCGTACGGCAGCGGCGTGCGACCAGGCCCCGGCTTCCGCCGGGGCCTTCGCCGTGCGGAGCGGTGTCCCGCTCCGGCTGCGCTACCGGCGCCGTACCGCTACAGCTTCTCGACCGGGGCGTACCGCAGCAGCAGCCGCTTCGGCTTCTCGCCGCCGAAGTCGATCGTGGCCTCGGCGTTCGGGCCGGCGCCACCGACCGCCATCACCGTGCCCAGACCGAACTGGTCGTGCGTGACCCGGTCACCGACCTTGAGCGCGACCACCGGCTTGTCACCGGCCCGGCTCGTCGCGAAGCCCGACGGGCCCGAGCGGGAGCGCGAGGAGGAGAGGGACGAGGTGATGCCCGGGGTCGGACCGGCGGGCTTCACCATCGGCCCGGTCCGCTTCCACTCCAGGTACGCGGGCGGGATCTCCTCCAGGAAGCGCGAGGCCGGGTTGTACGAGGGCTGGCCCCAGGCGCTGCGCATCGAGGAACGGGTGAGGTAGAGCCGCTCCCGCGCGCGCGTGATGCCCACGTAGGCGAGGCGCCGCTCCTCCTCCAGCTCCTTCGTCTGGCCCAGGGCGCGCATGTGCGGGAAGACGCCGTCCTCCATGCCGGTGAGGAAGACCACCGGGAACTCCAGGCCCTTGGCGGTGTGCAGGGTCATCAGGGTGATGACGCCCGAGCCCTCCTCGTCGTCGTCGGGGATCTGGTCGGAGTCCGCGACGAGCGCGACCTGCTCCAGGAACTCGGCCAGCGTGCCCGTGCCCTCGCCCTCGCCGCGCTCCTGCTCGAACTCCAGGGCCACGGAGGCCAGCTCCTGAAGGTTCTCGATGCGGGTCTCGTCCTGCGGGTCGGTGGAGGCCTGGAGCTCGGCCAGGTAGCCGGTCCGCTCCAGTACGGCCTCCAGGACGACGGCGGGGCCCGCGCCGGACTCGGCGATGGTGCGCAGCTCGTCCATCAGCGCGTTGAAGCGCTTGACGGCGTTCGCGGAGCGCGCGGCCATGCCGTACGCCTCGTCGACCCGCTTGAGCGCCTGCGGGAAGGTGATCTTCTCGCGGAGGGAGAGGGCGTCGATCATGGCTTCGGCGCGCTCACCGATCCCCCGCTTCGGCACGTTGAGGATGCGGCGGAGCGGGACGGTGTCCTCGGGATTGGCGAGGACGCGCAGGTACGCGAGGACGTCCCGGACCTCCTTGCGCTCGTAGAAGCGCACGCCGCCGACGACCTTGTAGGGCAGACCGACGCGGATGAAGATCTCTTCGAAGACGCGGGACTGGGCGTTGGTCCGGTAGAAGACGGCGACGTCACCGGCCTTGGCCTCGCCGGCGTCGGTGAGCCGGTCGATCTCGTCGGCGACGAACTGGGCCTCGTCGTGCTCGGTGTCCGCGACGTACCCGGTGATCCGCGCGCCCGCGCCCGCGTTCGTCCAGAGGTTCTTGGGGCGGCGGGACTCGTTGCGCTCGATGACGGCGTTGGCGGCGGAGAGGATCGTCTGCGTGGAGCGGTAGTTCTGCTCCAGGAGGATCGTCGTCGCGTCCGGGTAGTCCTCCTCGAACTGGAGGATGTTGCGGATGGTCGCGCCGCGGAAGGCGTAGATCGACTGGTCGGCGTCACCGACGACACAGAGCTCGGCCGGGCCGAGGTCCTCGTAGCCCGTGCCGACCAGCTCGCGCACCAGCGTGTACTGGGCGTGGTTGGTGTCCTGGTACTCGTCGACGAGGACGTGCCGGAAACGGCGGCGGTAGTGCTCGGCGACGTCCGGGAACGCCTGGAGCAGGTGGACCGTCGTCATGATGATGTCGTCGAAGTCGAGGGCGTTGGCCTCGCGCAGCCGGGCCTGGTACATCCGGTAGGCCTCGGCGAGCGTCTTCTCGAAGCCGTCGGCGGCCTGGTCGGCGAAGGCCTCCTCGTCGATCAGCTCGTTCTTGAGGTTCGAGATCTTGGCGCTGAAGGACTTCGGCGGGAACTTCTTCGGATCGAGGTCCAGGTCGCGGCAGACCAGGGACATCAGCCGCTTGGAGTCGGCCGCGTCGTAGATCGAGAAGGAGGAGGTGAAACCGAGCTTCTTCGACTCGCGGCGCAGGATGCGGACGCAGGCGCTGTGGAAGGTCATGACCCACATCGCGTTGGCCCGGGGGCCGACGAGCTGCTCGACGCGCTCCTTCATCTCGCCGGCGGCCTTGTTGGTGAAGGTGATCGCCAGTATCTGGCCGGGATGGACGTGCCGGGTGGCCAGGAGGTGGGCGATGCGATGGGTGAGCACCCGCGTCTTGCCGGAGCCGGCGCCCGCGACGATGAGCAGGGGGGAGCCGGTGTGGACGACGGCGGCGCGCTGCTGCTCGTTCAGCCCTTCCAGGAGCGCGGCGGCGTCCACGACGGGCCGGGGGGCGCCGTCGCGGTAGTGCGCGTCCCGGGGCGGGGGCGCGTCGAAGTGCTCCCCGAAGAGGTCGTGCGGGACCTCCTCCGCGGCCGGGGCGCCGTGGTCGTCGTCCTCGGGCGGGGGCGGGGCCTCCTCGGAGGAGTGGTTCTGGAGGCCGGCCAGGAAGCTGTCGTCAAAGAGGCTGCTCATCGCCTCACGAGTCTAGGACGCTCCACCGACATCCGGTCCCGGCTTCGGCAAGGCCGGTGCGCTCCGGCGGCGCGAGACGTGTCACACGGGCCGGTCGCACCGGTCGGCGAGCAGCGCCGGAGGCGTCAGACCCAGAGGGTCGCGATGAAGATGTTCGCCACGGTCAGGCCGCCGACGGCGCCGAAGAGGCCCTTGTCGACACGCTCCTCGTCCCGCTTGACGTAGACGAGGGCCAGGATGACGACGAGGACGGCCAGCTTGATGCCGATCTTGACGTTGTTCACGGTCTGGTCGTCGGCCTGGTTGAGGCCGACGAGCGCGATGCCGGTGACCAGCATGGTGAGCGCGCCGTGCAGCATGGCGGGGGTGAAGCGGGCCGTACCTGCTCCCATCGCCTTCATCTGGGTGAGGAATCCGCCCAGGAGGGAAGCGATACCGATGATGTGCAGGGCGACGAAGACATTGATGAGGACGTCCATGGGGCGGAGCCTAGCCGGGGCCTTAGCACCGCTCGGCGGGCGGGTCCACCGTCTCCGGCGCCTCGGTCGGTGACGTGCCGGAAGGGATCACACTGCACTGCCCGAAGCGAAAATGATCGGTCGCGGACGGCCAAGTCCCGTCAATTGACGTCAACTCCCCGCCGGGACGCAACCGGCCCCCCTAGCGTCCTGCGGCAGGTGGCCGGCTCCCCACCACCGCCGGTCACCCGGCGGCTGTCGGTCGCCCCCGCCGAAAGAACCGGCGGCGGTCCGTCTCCCCTGTGCGGGCCGCCGCCGGCCCGGCGCTCACCGTCCCCGGTCAGGAAGAGGATGTGACCCGCCCTCGTGGCAGCGCACCGAAAACCCCGCTCGTCCCCCTTCGGTGGCCAGGCGGTCCGCACCGCCGCCACGCTCGCCCTCGCCTCGGCGGCGACCACGGCCCTCCTCGAAGGATCGGGCCACGCCGACCCCCGGCCCACCCCGGCCCAGGTCAAGGCGAAGGTCGACCGGCTCCACCAGGAGGCCGAGGTCGCGACCGAGCGGTACAACGGGGCGAAGGAGAAGGCGGACGCGGCGCGCGCGGCCTTCGACCGGCTGCGTGACGAGGCCGCCCGCAGGACGGAGCGGCTGAACACGGCCCGGGCCGGACTCGGGAAGATCGCCGCGGCCCAGTACCGGTCCGGCGGGCTCGATCCCGCCGTCCAGCTCGCGCTCACCTCCGATCCGGAGCAGTACCTGGAGCGGGCCGCCCTCGCCGAGAAGGCCGGCGCCCGTCAGGCGGCCGCCGTCGCCTCGGTGCGGCGTGAGCTGGGCGCGCTCCGGCAGCTGCGGGCCGAGTCGGTGGACCGGCTCGCGGCCCTGCGCGGGCACGAGGAGGACCTGCGGCGGCAGAAGGCGGCGGTCCTGGCGAAGCTCACGGAGGCCCGGCACCTGCTCACCCGCCTGACCGCGGAGGAACGCGCCCGCTACGAAGCCGCGGAGGCGGCCCGCGACCACTCGGCCCTGTCCCGGTCGGCCGTCTCCGGCGGCCCGGCCGCCGGTGCGTTCCCGTCGTCGTCCGAGGGGGCGTCCGACAGCGCGTCCCGGGACCGGGCGGATCGTTCCTCCGGGGGCGACCGCGGCTCCGTGACCGCGCCCACCGACCGGGCCGCGCAGGCCGTCTCCTTCGCCCGCGCCCAGCTCGGCAAGCCGTACGTGTGGGGGGCGACGGGCCCCTCGGGTTACGACTGCTCCGGGCTGACCCAGGCGGCCTGGCGCGCCGCCGGCGTGGCACTGCCCCGCACCACCTACACCCAGATCAACGCCGGCCGGCGCGTCCCCCGCTCCCAGCTCGCCCCCGGTGACCTGGTCTTCTTCTACTCGGGCATCAGCCACGTCGGGCTCTACGTCGGGGGCGGCCAGATGATCCACGCACCCCGCCCCGGCGCTCCGATCCGGGTGGCCCCGATCGACGAGATGCCCTTCGCGGGAGCCACCCGCGTCGGCTGAGCCATCCACGCCGGAGCCGGAGCGGGGGCGCTGCCGAGGTCGGCTCGGCAGCGGGGTCCGGCGGGCGGGGAGTTCGGCGGTCGGGTGGGGCCGGACCCGGCCGGGGCAGGTGCCGTGCGGCGAGCTGCGGCCGGGGCAGGTGCGGGCGCCAG
>NZ_JAPSIW010001050.1 GCF_031178505.1 Streptomyces sp.
CGGCGGACGCGGTGCGCGGCGGCGCTCCGGACACCCCGGTGGCCGCCGGCAGCGACCGTACGGCGGACGTGCGTTGATTCCGGCGGGCCCGCGTGGTGTACTCCGGAGCGTGACCGACACCGATGTGCGCCTGTGGCGGAGGGTTCATATGGACCTTCTGCGGTACGCGGGCTGCGTGTGTCGTCCGTCCTGCTGATCCCGCCGTTTTCCCGCGCGCGCCCTGCCGCCTTCCCGTCCTGACGCCTGCCCGGCCGTCCCCGGCTTCGTCCTTGCCGACGCCCGGGCCGCTTCGGACGGTGCCGTGCCGGCGCGCGTCCCTTCGCGCTTCCCAGGACGGTCCTCCGTGTCACAGTCTTCTTCCCTGCCCCCGCACGTCCCGGCGCCCTCGCCCGGTGCCGTTCCCGAACTCCCCGCCACCCGGGGCCCATCCGCCGGCGTCGGCGCTTCCTCCGGTGCTCCCACCGCGGCCGATCTCCTCGACTTCGTGCGCCGCACCGCCGCCGACCGCGCGCTCGTGGCCTCCCTGCCGCTCGACCCGGAGGGCCGTACCTGGGTACGGCTCGACGGCCCCGGCGGCAGTGAGGCGTGGCTCATCGGCTGGCCGCCCGGCACGGGGACCGGCTGGCACGACCACGCCGAGTCGGTCGGCGCCTTCGCCACGGCGGCCGGCACTCTGACCGAGCACGCGCTGGCGGTCCGGCTTCCGGCACGCGGCTGGAGGACGCTGGAACTGGCCGAGGGCGTCGACCGCTCGCGGCGTCTCCCGGCTGGTGAGGGCCGCGCCTTCGGCCGTCACCATGTGCACGAGGTGCTCAACGAGTCCGCCGACACCCACGCGGTGTCGGTGCACGCCTACTACCCGCCGCTGCCCCTGATCCGGCGCTTCAGCCGGACCGGCGCGGTGCTCCGCCTGGAGCAGGTCGAGCGCCCGGAGGACTGGCAGTGAGCACGACGACGAGGAGGGGCGGTCCGGTGGCCGGGGAACGGACGGACGGCGGCAGGGTGAACGCGGGCGCGCCGGTGGGGATCGACGAGTTGCTGGAGCGGGTCCGGTCGGGCCTCGACCGGATCGAGCCGCGCGCCGCCTACGAGGCGTACCGGGCGGGGGACGCGCTCCTGGTGGACACGCGCTACGCCGCGCTGCGCGAGCGGGACGGTCTGATCCCGGGGGCGCTGGTCGTGGAGCGCAACGAGCTGGAGTGGCGGCTGGACCCCCTGGGCAGCCACCGCGCGGCCGAGGCGGTCGGCCACGACCTGCGGGTGGTGGTCCTGTGCAACGAGGGCTACGCCTCCTCCCTGGCGGCCGAGTCCCTCCGCCGCCTGGGGCTCCACCGGGCCACCGACCTCATCGGCGGCTTCCAGGCCTGGAAGGCGGCGGGCCTCCCGGTCCTACGGCCGGCCGGAGGTCACTGAGGGACAGGGGCCCGGGGGACCGGGAAACGCCGAGGTGCCGGGGGTGGGGACGGTCGGGCGCCCGAGGAGGCGTGATTCGCGGCCCCGAGGACTTGACGGGTCAGAAGGGCTCGTCGAGGCCCTCCGTGTCCTCGCCCTCGGCCTCCAGGGCCTGGCGGACCACGCGGAGCGCC
>NZ_JAPSIW010001051.1 GCF_031178505.1 Streptomyces sp.
GCCGAGCCCCGCCGAGGCGGCCGTCCTCGCCGCGGGACCGGCCGGTCCGGGCGGCCTGATGGGGATCGCGTTCAACCAGCACGCCGATCCGCCGTTCGACGCGGTCGCCTACGGAAACTCCCGTACGGTACGGGCCCTCGGGCCGCTCTCCGGCGGCGGCGTCGGTACGGCGCGCGGGCTGTCCCGGATGTACGCGGCGATCGCGGGCGAGCTCGACGGCCGCCCGCCGCTCCTCACCCCCGCCACCCTCGCGGAGGTCGCCCGGATCCACTCCCGGGGCACCGACCTCGTCACGGGCTCCGAGAACGCCTTCGGGCTCGGCTTCGTCCCGTCGGCCACCCGCTACCCCTCTCTGAGCCCGGCCGCCATCGGCCACAGCGGCGCCCCCGGCTCCCAGGCCTTCGCGGATCCGGCCACCGGACTCGCATACAGCTACGCCCGTCGCCGCTTCGCCTTCGCGGGAGGTCCGGGCGCGCCGGAGAACGACCGTCTCGTCCCGGCCGTGGTCGAGGCGGCGGCCCGGGCCAGGGCCGGTTCCTGAGCCCGGTCCGGCGGGTCCCTCACCGGCTGCCGGGTCCGGAGCGGGGCCGGTTCCTGAGCCCGGTCCGGCGGGTCCCTCACCGGCTGCCGGGTCCGGAGCGGGGCCGGTTCCGGAGCCGCGCCGGCGGCGGGCTCCCGGGCGGTCGCGGGCGTCCCGGCCGGGGGCCGAACGCCGAGCGCCCGCCGTCCGCTGCTGCGGAGGGCGGGCGCGCTCGTGGTGCCACCGGGGGAGTGCCCGGTGCGTACGGGGGCCTGGGGCCGGTGGACCCGGACGGTCAGCCGGCGTTCCTGATCGCGGAGATGTCGAAGGTCAGCTTCACCTTGTCGCTGACCATCACTCCGCCGGTCTCCAGGGCGGCGTTCCAGGTCAGGCCCCAGTCGGAGCGCAGGATCTCGGCCGAGCCCTCGAAGCCGACGCGCTCGTTGCCGTAGACGTCGGTGGCCGCGCCGTTGAACTCCAGGTCGATGGAGAGCGGACGGGTGACGTCCTTGATGGTCAGGTCGCCGGTGATGCGGTACGTGTCGCCGCCGAGCTGCGCGGCCCCGGTGGAGCGGAAGGTCATCAGCGGGAAGCGCTCGGCGTCGAAGAAGTCCTCGCCGCGCAGGTGGGCGTCGCGGTCCGCGATGCCGGTGTCGACGGAGGCGATCCGGACGTCGATGCGCGCGGTGGAGGCGGCCGGGTCGGTGCCGTCGAGCTTCAGCGTGCCCTCGTGGTCGGCGAAGGTGCCGCGCACGTTGGTGACCATCGCGTGGCGCACGGTGAATCCGATGCTGCTGTGGGCCGGGTCGATGGTGTACTCCCCGGTCAGGGCGGCGAGGGCCGGGTCGACGGGGAGGTCGGCGACGGCGACGGCGGACTCGTTGTTCCTGCGGCTGAAGAGACCCATGACTGCTCCTTGGTCGGTCCCGCGAGGCGGGGCGAAGTGGTGTTGTTGAAGCTTCAACGAGAACGACTGTAGACCCATTCCGTTCAACATTCAACATCTTCGGAGGATGTTCACCCGGACGGCCCCGGACCGGTGCCCACGCCCTCTGGCGGACGCGCG
>NZ_JAPSIW010001052.1 GCF_031178505.1 Streptomyces sp.
CACCGTGTCCATCATCCACGCCGTCTTCAGCACCAGCAGCCGCAGCTGCTCCACCGTGACCCGGGCGTCCGCGATCCAGTTCTGCACCACTCCCTGCGTGGCCAGCGGCTTGCCGAACGCCGTACGGCCCACGGCCCGCCGGCACATCAGCTCGATGGCCCGCTCCGCCATCCCGATCAGCCGCATGCAGTGGTGGATGCGCCCCGGCCCCAGCCGCGCCTGCGCGATGGCGAAACCGCCGCCCTCCTCGCCGACCAGGTGGGACGCGGGCACCCGTACGTCGTGGAAGACCACCTCGGCGTGGCCGCCGTGCGAGTGGTCCTCGTACCCGTACACGCGCATGGCCCGCCGCACCTCGACGCCCGGGGCGTCGCGGGGGACCAGGATCATCGACTGCTGGCGGCGGATGTCGTCGCCGTCCGGGTCGGTCTTGCCCATCACGATGAAGACCGCGCACTCCGGGTTCATCGCCCCGGAGATGTACCACTTGCGCCCGTTGACGACGTAGTCCCCGCCGTCCCGGACCATCCGGGTCTCGATGTTCGTCGCGTCCGAGGACGCCACGTCCGGCTCCGTCATCGCGAACGCGGAGCGGATCTCCCCGGCGAGCAGCGGCTCCAGCCACCGCTTCTTCTGCTCCTCGGTGCCGAACTGGGAGAGCACCTCCATGTTCCCGGTGTCCGGGGCGGCGCAGTTCGTCGCGGTCGGCGCGAGGTGCGGGGAGCGGCCGGTGATCTCCGCGAGCGGGGCGTACTGGAGGTTGGTCAGCCCCGCCCCGTACTCCGCGTCCGGCAGGAAGAGGTTCCACAGGCCCCGGCGGCGCGCCTCGGCCTTCAGCTCCCCGACCACCGCGGGCGTCTCCCACGGCGAGGCGAGCAGCGCCCGCTGCTCCTCGGCGACCGGCTCGGCCGGATACACGTGCTCGTCCATGAACGCGAGCAGCCTGCCCCGCAGTTCCTCGGTACGGGCGTCGAATGCGAAGTCCACGGGGTCAGCCTTCCTGGAGGGTGGTGCGGCCGTGCTCGATGAAGACGGGGACGAGGTCGCCGATCCGGTCGAAGCCCGCGCCGACGGTCTGGCCGAGGGTGTAGCGGTAGTGGATGCCCTCCAGGATCACGGCGAGCTTGAACCACGCGAACGCGGTGTACCAGGAGAGGGCGGAGGTGTCGCGGCCGGACCGGGCCGCGTAGCGCTCGATCAGTTCGGCGGGGGAGGGGTGGCCGGGGGCCCCGCTGGTGGTGGAGACGGGCGACCGCGGCAGCCCGAGGTCGGAGCTGTACATCACGAGCAGCCCGAGGTCGGTCAGCGGGTCGCCGAGCGTGGACATCTCCCAGTCGAGGACGGCCCTGATCCGGTCGTCGGGGCCGAGCAGCACGTTGTCCAGCCGGTAGTCGCCGTGGACGACGGTGGGCGCGGGGGAGGCGGGCAGCGCCCGGCCGAGGGCGGCGTGCAGCTCGTCGATGCCCGCCAGCTCGCGGTTGCGGGAGGCGTCCAGCTGCTTGCCCCACCGCCGCAGCTGCCGGTCCAGGAAGCCCTCCGGCCGCCCGAAGTCCCCGAGCCCGACCGCGTCCGGGTCCACGGCGTGC
>NZ_JAPSIW010000384.1 GCF_031178505.1 Streptomyces sp.
GGCGTGGTCGCGGTGGACGCCCTCGCGGGCGCCGCAGCCGGTGCCGGGCTCGCGCTTGTTGCAGGGCATGGCGGTGTCCTGGAAGTAGGGGCACCGGGTGCGCTGGAGGAGGTTCCCGCCGGTGGTTGCGATGTTGCGCAACTGCCCGGACGCCCCCGCGAGCAGCGCCTGCGACAGGACGGGGTACCGCTCGCGGACGAGGGGGTGGGCGGCGAGGTCGCTGTTGCGCACCGTCGCGCCGACGCGCAGACCGCCGTCGGGCAGTTCCTCGACGGTGTCGAGGGGCAGCCTGCTGACGTCGACGAGGGTCCCGGGCTCCTCCACGCCGTGCTTCATCAGGTCGACGAGGTTCGTTCCGCCGGCGAGGTAGCGGGCGCCCGGGCGGGCCGCGTACGCGGCGGTGGCCTCCTCGACGCTGGTGGCGCGTACGTATCCGTAGGGCTTCAACGGGTCACGTCCTCGACGGCGGCGACGATGTGGGGGTAGGCGCCGCAGCGGCAGAGGTTGCCGCTCAGCCGCTCGCGGATCTCCTCCCGGGTGAGGTCCACCGGGCCCTGCCCGGCCGGCCGGGCCGGGTCCGTGACATGGGAGGGGTGGCCCGCCGCGGCCTCGGCGAACACGCCGACGGCGGAGCAGAGCTGCCCGGGGGTGCAGTACCCGCACTGGAAGGCGTCGCGGTCGAGGAACGCCTGCTGGAGCGGGTGCAGCTCGCCGCCCGCGGCCAGCCCCTCGACGGTGGTGACCTCGGCGCCGTCCTGGGCGACGGCGAGGAGCAGGCAGCTGTTGGCGCGCCGCCCGTCGACGAGGACGGTGCACGCCCCGCACTGCCCGTGGTCGCAGCCCTTCTTGGCCCCGGTCAGTCCGAGGTCCTCGCGCAGGACGTCGAGCAGGGTGGCCCGGTGGTCGACGGTGAGGTCTCTCGGTGCGCCGTTGACCCGGAGGGTGACGCGGGACCGGGTGTCGTCGCGGTCGGTGCCGGCCCGGTCGTGGGGCCGGGGGGCGGCCCCGTCCGTGGCCGCGGGGTCGTGGGGCGGGTGCGGGGCGCTCATCGATAGGTCTCGTCGGCCTCGTCGGGGACGGTGTGCACGGCCGCCTCCTCGGCGGACGCGGCGGCGCCCGCGATGCCGACGTCCCGGGCGACGACGTCCTTCTCGTCGTCCTCCCGCACCCCCTCGTCCGGTGCGACGAGACGGCCGGAACGCTCGCGGCCCACCTGGTCGTCGAGGGGTTCGCCGTCGCCGCCGGGGAGGTCGCCGATGCCGTTGGAGTCGTCGGGTGCCGCCAGCGCCGGGTCGGGCACCTCCTCCGCGAGCCGCTGGTCGAGGGTCTCGCCCTCGCGCTGCTCGCGGGCGGTCGTGCCGACGTGGTCGACGGCGAGGGGCCGCTCGGGCGGGGACCACCCCTCGTCGTACGGGTCGGCCTCCCGGTCCGACAGCGTGTCCTCGGGGTCGAGGATGCCGTCGTCCTCCCGGCCCTCGGCGTCGTCCGGCTGGTAGACGTCGTCGCCCATCGTGCTCTCGGTGTCCATGGCGTCACTCCCGTGTGCGGCTCCTGATCACGTCTGCTGATCGCGTATCCAGCCTGGATCAGGTCACACATCCCGGCATTCCGGGCGGCGTCGAACGGGAGCCCCGCCCGTGGGCGGCCGTCCCCCGGGTCATTCCGGGTGATCGGCCCCGGCGGCGGACAGGTCCCAGGTGAGGAGCCGCTCGGCCTCCCGGCGGGTGACCTCGGCGAGCGTTCTCGCCTCGCCAAGCACGTCTCCGTGCTCGTCGACGAGCTGGTCGTATATGGGTGAGCCGAGCAGGGTGGGGCGGGTCGTCACGGGGCGTCACTCCTCGGGCGGGTACGGCTACGGGGTGCCGGGGCGGCCCCCGGCGCCGGGCCACATGCCCCTGTTCGGCCGGATCATGCGGGGTGGCGGGCATCGCGTGGCGCCCCGGGCGCGCACCGCTGCGGGCGGCGGCCCGCGCGGCGAGGGGCGGGCCGGCTGCGGACTACCAGCGGCGGGGGCGCCACGCCGGGTCGGCCGCCCGCATCGCCGCGGTGTCGTCCCGGTCGCGCATGCGGCCGTCGTCGTCGAGCCAGCGGCGGTGCAGGGCGGCGAGGGCCGGGCGGTCGAGCTCGACGCCCAGGCCGGGGGCGTCGGAGACCGGGAGCCGGCCGCCGCGGAAGACGGGGCGCGGGGTGACGACGTCCTCGGTCTGCCACGGGTAGTGGGTGTCCGAGGCGTGGGTGAGGCCGGGCAGGGTGGCGGCGACCTGGGTCATGGCGGCGAGGCTGATGCCCAGGTGGGTGTTGGAGTGCATGGAGAGCCCGACGCCGTACGTGCGGCAGAGCGCGGCGAGTTCGCGGGTGCGGTGCAGGCCGCCCCAGTAGTGGTGGTCGCAGAGGACGATCCGTACCGCTCCCCGGGCGAAGGCCTCCGGGATCTCCTCGAAGGTGGTCACGCACATGTTGGTGGCGAGCGGCACGCCGGTTCCGGCGGCGACCTCGGCCATGGCGGCGGTGCCGCTCGCCGGGTCCTCCAGGTACTCCAGGACGTCCTCGAGCGCGCGGGCGACGGCGAGGGAGGTCTCCACGGACCAGGCGCCGTTGGGGTCGAGGCGGAGCGGATGGCCGGGAAAGGCCTCGGCGAGGGCGCGGATCGCGGCGATCTCCCGCTCGGGCTCGAAGACCCCGCCCTTGAGCTTGAAGGAGCGGAAGCCGTAGGTCCGCGCGAAGCGGCGGGCCTGTGCGACGACACCCGCCGGATCGAGGGCGGCGCCCCAGTCGTCGGCGGGCCCGTCGGCGCCGGGGTGGGCGGCCCATCGGTGGAAGAGGTACGCGCTGTACTCCACGGAGTCGCGGACCTTGCCGCCGAGGAGGGCGTGCACGGGCAGGCCGAGGGTCTTGCCGAGGGCGTCGAGGCAGGCGGTCTCGAAGGCGGAGACGACGGAGAGGCGGAGCTTGGCGGCGGTGCGGACCCCGCGCAGCCCGCTCGCGTCGACGCCGGCGCCGGCCGCGGGGTCGCTCGCTCCGGCTGCGGCGCGGGCCGCCCCGGGGCCTGATCCGGCGCCCATCGCGTCCTGCGCCGCCGGCTCGAAGAGGCTGTTCACATGGGTGACCGCGCGGCCGGGAAGGGTCTCGGCCAGGGAGCGGGCGGTCTCCAGGTAGACGCCGTCGCCGTACGTCTCCCCGAGGCCAACCACGCCTCCCCGGGTGACGACCTCCACCACGAGCCGGGGGGTGAAGGGCTGGTGGACGCCCTGGACGTTGAGCAGGGGCGGGTCGGAGATGAGGATCGGGGTGAGCCGGACTTCGTCGACGAGCAGCAGCTTCGCATCCATCCGTGAACGATATTCACGTACACGACCCTCCGGCCAGAGGGCGGAGGGAGGTTTCCCGGGTCACCCCTGGACGACATACCGACTGGTCGGTCATCATGAACGCCGACCGAAGCCGACCCGGAGGTACGCCCCATGAGTTCCGCCCCGCCGCCAGGCCTCGACCCGGACCGGCTGCGCCGCTTCCTCGACCGCGAGCGCCCGGGCCTGGTGGCCGGCCCCCTCGAAGCCCGGCTGATCGAGGGCGGCCGCTCCAACCTGACGTACACCGTGACCGACGGCACCGACGGCGGCCGGTGGGTCGTCCGCAGGCCCCCGCTCGGCCACGTGCTCGCCACCGCTCACGACATGCGGCGCGAGCACCGCGTCATCAGCGCCCTGAACGGGACCGACGTCCCGGTCCCCGGCACGGTCGTCCTGTGCGAGGACGAATCGGTCCTCGGGGCGCCCTTCTACGTCATGGAGTTCGTCGAGGGGACCCCGTTCCGCTCGGCCCGCCAGCTCGCCCCGCTCGGGCCCGAGCGCACCCGGGCCGCCGTCCTCGGACTCGTCGACACGCTCGTCGCCCTGCACGCCGTCGACCCGGTGGCGGTCGGGCTCGACGACTTCGGCCGCCCGGAGGGCTTCCTCGACCGTCAGCTGCGCCGCTGGGGCAAGCAGCTGGCCGCCTCGCGCGGACGCGAGCTGCCCGGCATCGAGGAGCTGCACGCGGCGCTCGGCCGCGCCCTGCCCCCCTCGCCCGCCCCCACCGTGATCCACGGCGACTTCCGGCTCGACAACGTCCTCATCGGCGCCGACGACCGCGTCCGGGCCGTCCTCGACTGGGAGATGTCCACACTCGGCGACCCGCTCACCGACCTCGGACTGCTGGTCATGTACAGCACCCCGCTGGACCTTCCGGACTCCCCCGTCTCCACGACCGCGACCGCCGCCGGACACCCGAGCGCCGCCGAGCTGGTCGAGCGGTACGCGTCCGGCTCGGGCCGCGACACCTCCGCCCTCGCCTGGTACACCGCCTTCGCCTGGTTCAAGCTCGCCGTGATCCTGGAGGGCATCCACTACCGGTACACCCTCGGGCAGACGGTCGGCACCGGCTTCGACCGCATCGGCGACCTCGTCCCCGTCTTCATCGAGCACGGCCTGACCACCCTTCAGGAGGGCTGAACCGCCATGGACTTCGCCTACGACGCCCGCACCGAGGACCTGCGCGGCAGGCTCCTCGCCTTCATGGACGAGCACGTGTACCCGGCCGAGGCCGTCGCCCACGAGCAGCACGCCCGCCTCGCCTCCCCCTGGGACACCCCGCCCGTGGTGGAGGAGCTCAAGGCCGAGGCCAAGCGGCAGGGCCTGTGGAACCTCTTCCTGCCGGACCCGGAGTACGGCGCCGGGCTCACCAACCTCCAGTACGCCCCGCTCGCCGAGATCACCGGCCGCAGCCCGCACCTGGCGCCCACCGCCCTCAACTGCGCCGCGCCCGACACCGGGAACATGGAGCTGCTCGCCCAGTTCGGCGACGAGGCACAGCGCAAGCAGTGGCTGGAGCCGCTGCTCGCGGGTGAGATCCGCTCCGCCTTCGCGATGACCGAGCCCGAGGTGGCCTCCTCCGACGCGACCAACATCGAGACCCGGATCCGGCGCGCCTCCGACGGCACCGACACGTACGTCGTCGACGGCCGCAAGTGGTACATCTCCGGGGCGATGAACCCGGACTGCCGGATCTTCATCGTCATGGGCAAGACCGACCCCGACGGCGCCGACCCGCGCCGCCAGCAGTCCATGATCCTGGTCCCGCGCGACACCCCCGGCGTCGAGGTCCGGCGCGCGATGCGGGTGTACGGCTACGAGGACCACTCCCACGGCGGCCACGCCGAGGTGATCTTCGACGGGGTACGGGTGCCGGCCGCGAACCTGATCGGCGAGGAGGGCGGCGGCTTCGCCATCGCCCAGGCGCGGCTCGGGCCGGGGCGCATCCACCACTGCATGCGGCTGATCGGCATGGCCGAGCGGGCCGTGGAGCTGATGTGCCGGCGGGCGGTCTCCCGCACGGCCTTCGGCAGGGCGCTCGCCCAGCAGGGCGTCGTGCAGAACTGGATCGCGGACGCCCGGGTGACGATCGAGCAGCTGCGGCTGCTGGTCCTGAAGACGGCCTGGCTGATGGACACGGTCGGCAACCGGGGCGCCCACACCGAGATCCAGGCGATCAAGATCGCCACTCCCCGGGCGGTGGTCGACATCATCGACAAGGCGGTGCAGACCCACGGAGCGGGCGGCGTCTCGCAGGACTTCCCGCTCGCCGAACTGTGGGCCGCCGCCCGGACCCTGCGGCTCGCGGACGGCCCCGACGAGGTCCACCAGCGGTCGCTGGCGCGGCGCGAACTGAAGCGGTACGTGTGACCGGCCGCCCCTGACCGGGCCCGGCGGCTCCGGCCCCGGTCAGGGGCGGAGCGCCCGCAGGAGCAGGTCGGCGAGGTGGCCGGCGACCTGCTCGGGCGTGAGCGGGCCGTCGGGGCGGTACCAGGTGGAGAGGTGGTGGACGGAGCCGAAGTGGTAGTCCACCACCAGGTCGGCCGGGGTCGCGGCGGAGAACACGCCGGAGCGCTGGCCCTCCTCGATCAGGGCGCGGAACCGCTCGTGGTAGCGGCGGCGCTCGGCCCGCACCTGCTTGTTCTTCTCCGGACTCAGGTGGTGCATCGAGCGGAAGAAGATGGCGGCGTCGTCCAGGTTCTCGATGGTCGTGACGACCACGTCGGCGGCGGCCCCGCGCAGGCGCTCCTCGACCGGCGCGTCGGCGCCCGCGAAGGCGTCCAGCCGCTCCTGCTGGAGGCGCAGGACCCGGGCGTAGACCTCTTGGAGGAGATCCTCCTTGGAGCCGAAGTAGTGGTACAGGGCGCCCTTGGTGACCCCCGCGGCCTCCACGATCTCCTGGACGGAGGTGCGGTCGTAGCCCCGCTCCGCGAAGAGCCGGGTGGCGGCGGCCAGCAGCCTCTGGGGGACGGGGGTACCGCTCCCGTCCGTCGTCCTGGCCATGATGCTCCGCCGCCTTCCTTCGTACCCGCCCCGTCCCGGACGACGGGGTTCCCGTCCGTAGATCTTCCCATCCGCCGCGCCGGATGCTAGCGGGCGCCCGTCTCCCAGGCGCGCTGGACCTTGTTCATGGTGCCGAGCCAGCGCTCGGGGTCGGTGGCCCGGTTGCGGTAGTAGTCGGCCACCTCCGGGTGGGGCAGGACGAGGAAGCGGTCGGCGGCGACGGC
>NZ_JAPSIW010001053.1 GCF_031178505.1 Streptomyces sp.
GACCGCGTTCCAGCGCCTCGCGCAGTCGGCCGACCGGTGTGGCGCTGTCCTCGTCGTGGTCGGTGAAGCTGTCGATGCCGGCCTTGAGCGCGGCGGCGTGGGACTCGGCGTGGTCGTCGAAGTAGTGCTCCGGGTCGACCAGGTTGGAGGGGGCCTCGGCGTCGCTGACCACGAACAGTTCGTGGCCGGTGGGCCGCGCCCAGCGGCGCAGCTCGGTCTCGATCAGCGGACTGACGTGGCAGGGACGGCCGTTGACCAGGTTGTACGCGGCCATGGCTCCGGTCGCGGCGCCGGAGGTGACGACGGGCCGGAAGGCAGCCAGGTCGTACTCGTGGAGGACGCGGGGGCGCAGTCCGGAGGAGGTCGTGCAGCGGTCGTCCTCGTTGTTGTAGGCGAGGAAGTGCTTGAGGACGGGAGCCGCCCGCAGGTAGGTCGGGTGGTCGCCCGCCAGACCCCGGCAGTACGCCTCGCCGAGCCGGGCGGTGTGCACCGGGTCCTCGGAGTAGCCCTCCTCGTTGCGCCCCCAGCGCGGGTCGCGCAGCAGGTTCAGGACGGGCGCCCACGCCTGGAGGCTGTGGGGGCCGTCACCGAGGGCGGGAACGCGGTGGTGGTGGAAGGCGCGCAGTTCGACCGAGACGGCCTCGGCGACCCGGCGCACCAGGTCCTCGTCCCAGGTGGCGCCGAGGCCGACGGCCTGCGGGAAGACCGTCGCCACCCCCATCCAGGAGACCCCGTGCAGGGCCTCGCTGCCGGTACGGAAGGCGGCGAGGCCGAGCCGCGGGACGGCCGGCACGTGCTGGTGCAGCATCGCGATCCGCTCTTCGGGCGTGAGCCGCGAGAGCAGGTCGTCGACGCGCTTCTGCAGTGGCAGCGCGGGATCACGGAAGGCGGGACGCTCGGATCCGGACGCGGACGCGGAACTCACGTGGAAACCCCTCAGGCGAGCTGGTTGCGGTGACCGTACGTCGAAGCGCTTCGACGTTCCCATTCACCACCGTGACCTGTCAATGAAAGCCACAGAGAAACTGCTGGCCCACCAAGTCCACCAGGAACCGCGGAACCACACCGTCACCCGACTTTGCCGAGTCAAGCGGTTCGATGCCGAACTCCGGTCTGCGCCCGCACCTCGACGACCCGTTCGAAGAAGAACTCGTGCTTGAGGAAGGAGACGTCGTACTCGTGCCCCGGGTACGGCGGGATCAGCTGGGCGGCCTGGAACAGCCGCCACCCGTCCCGCAGCGCGGCCACCCCCGTCTCGTACGGCGGCTCGTCACTGTCGCCCGTGGTGGGCGAGGTGCGGCCGGTGCCGTCGTAGCGCGACCAGCCGACGACATGGGAGTCCAGCGCCGAGCTCGCCAGGTACAGCACGAGCACCTGCTGCCGCGGCACCGGGGCGGCGGCGGAGCCTTTGGTGTCCTCCGACGCGGGCGGGATCGCTTCGGCCGTCATGCCACGCCCTCCTTCGGGCGGTTGGAGACCCTGGTCACCCAGTGGTCGAGATCGAAGCCGTCGTCGCCGGTCAGCTCCCGCCACAGCAGGATGCGGTTGTACCGCTCCAGCCGGCCGGTCGCTCCCTCGTACCAC
>NZ_JAPSIW010000385.1 GCF_031178505.1 Streptomyces sp.
CGCCGACCTTGCCCTGGTGCAGGTTGCGGTGCACGTCGTAGGCGGCCTGGCCGGTCTCCTCCAGGGAGTAGACCTTGGAGAGGGTGGGGTGGATCTTGCCCTTGGCGATCAGGCGGTTGGCCTCCCATGCCTCGCGGTAGTTGGCGAAGTGCGAGCCGATGATCCGCTTGAGCGACATCCACAGGTACCGGTTGTCGTACTGGTGCATGTAGCCCGAGGTCGAGGCGCAGGTGGTGATGGTGCCGCCCTTGCGGGTGACGTACACGGAGGCGCCGAAGGTCTCGCGGCCCGGGTGTTCGAAGACGATGTCGATGTCCTCGCCGCCGGTCAGCTCACGGATCTTGGAACCGAACCGCTTCCACTCGCGCGGGTCCTGGGTGTTCTCGTCCTTCCAGAACTTGTAGCCCTCGGCGTTGCGGTCGATGACCGCCTCGGCGCCCATGGACCGGCAGATGTCGGCCTTCTCGGGGGAGGAGACGACACAGATCGGGTTGGCGCCGCCGGCCAGGGCGAACTGGGTGGCGTACGAGCCGAGGCCGCCGCTCGCGCCCCAGATGAGGACGTTGTCGCCCTGCTTCATGCCGGCGCCGTTGCGGGAGACCAGCTGGCGGTAGGCGGTGGAGTTGACCAGACCGGGCGACGCCGCCTCCTCCCAGCTCAGGTGGTCCGGCTTCGGCATCAGCTGGTTGGACTTGACGAGCGCGATCTCGGCGAGGCCGCCGAAGTTGGTCTCGAAGCCCCAGATGCGCTGCTCGGGGTCGAGCATCGTGTCGTTGTGGCCGTCCGAGGACTCCAGCTCGACGGAGAGGCAGTGCGCGACGACCTCGTCACCGGGCTTCCAGGCGTTGACGCCGGGGCCCGTGCGCAGGACGACGCCCGCGAGGTCGGAGCCGATGACGTGGTACGGCAGGTCGTGCCGCTTGGTGAGCTCGGAGAGCCGGCCGTAGCGCTCCAGGAAGCCGAAGGTCGAGACCGGCTCGAAGATCGAGGTCCAGACCGAGTTGTAGTTCACGGAGCTGGCCATGACGGCGACGAGCGCCTCACCCGGGCCGAGCTCGGGGAGCGGGACGTCGTCGACGTGGAGCGACTTGCGGGGGTCCTTGTCCCGACTGGCGAGACCGGCGAACATCTCCGCCTCGTCCTTGTGGACGGTCACGCCCCGGTACGACTCGGGGAGCTTGATGTTCGCGAAATCGGCGGACGTGGAGTCCGGCGACTGGATCGCGTCCAGGATTTCCTTCACGGTTGCCTCCGGCGGTGAGCGTCCGGGGGAGGACGCCTGAGGGGTTACGACGAGGGGTGCTGCGATGGAGGTGTGCCGTCGGTTCGGCTGGGTGGTGCGGTGTGGCGGCGCTGGTGTGGAGCGCGAGGGTGCCTGTGACGCAGGCGTCCGGGCGCACGGGCCTGGTGGCCGGTGGGGACAGCCGGCGCACGAGGTGATCTCTGCGCGCCGGCCGCCCGGACAACATCAACGTATGGCACGCCGTGTCACGTGGCAAGGCACTGCGTGCCAACAATTTCACTCAGATGCGATCTGGCTGTCACGGATGAGCGATGATCGATCGAAAATCGCCCTGAGCTGCGCATATACGACGTGGGCCGCACCCGGAAACCGGGTGCGGCCCACGTCGTGGAGCGGTGTTCAGCCCTTGCTGAGGGCGTCCTGGATGGTGCGCATCACCTCGTCGAGCGGGGCGTCCGTACGGGCCACGGCGACGACCACGTCACCCCTGGCCGAGGCGCGCGCCGCGGGGGCCTGCGGCTCGTTCTGCGCGGAGGACGGGGCCGGCCGGCCCGCGCCTATGCCGCTGCCGAAGGTCTCCCGGACGATCGCGAAGGCGTGGTCGAGCTGCGCCTCCACGTCCCCCTGGCCACCCGCCCGCAGCCAGCGCCGCAGCACGTGGTTGTGGGCCGTGACCACCGCCGAGGCGGCCACCTCCGCCAGCAGCGGGTCGTCGTTCCCGTCGTGGTGGTCACGCTCGTCGAAGTGCCCCAGCAGATAGCGCGTGAACAGCCGCTCGTAGCGGGCCACCGAGGCGATCTCCCGCTCCCGCAGCGTCGGCACCTCGCGGGTGAGCCGGTAGCGCTCCACGGAGACCGCCGGAGAGCCGGCGTACATCTTCATGACTTCCTTGATGCCCCGGCACACCGTGTCGAGCGGGTGCTCGTGCGGCGGCGCCGCGTTCAGGACCGCCTCCGCCCGCACCAGCGTGTCGTCGTGGTCGGGGAAGATCGCCTCTTCCTTGGAACGGAAGTGGCGGAAGAAGGTCCGGCGGGCCACCCCGGCCGCCGCCGCGATCTCGTCGACCGTGGTGGCCTCGTAGCCCTTCGTGGCGAAGAGTTCCATCGCCGCGGCCGCGAGCTCCCGGCGCATCTTGAGCCGCTGGGTGGCGGCACGGGTGCCCGCCGCGCTCTCCTGAGCGTCGGACGGGGAGGTGGCACGGGGTGACTTCGCGGCCTTGGACATGTCCCGAACGTACTGCATCGGACGGGCCGTGTGCCCAGGTGGGGGCGGGGAACCCCCCGGAGCACCGGTGGTGCCCGGGGAGCTCAGCAGCCCTCCCCAGTGCCCGTACGCCTCAGCGTCGGGCATATTCGCGGAAGCCGCGCCCGGTCTTGCGGCCCAGGCAGCCGGCGGCCACCAGGTGCTCCAGGAGCGGGGCCGGGGCGAGGCCCGGCTCGCGGAACTCACGGTGCAGCACCCGCTCGATCGCCAGCGACACGTCCAGGCCGACCACGTCGAGCAGCTCGAACGGGCCCATCGGGTATCCGCCGCCGAGCTTCATCGCGGCGTCGATGTCGTCCAGCGTCGCGTAGTGGTCCTGCACCATCTTGACCGCGTTGTTCAGGTACGGGAACAGCAGCGCGTTCACGATGAAACCGGCCCGGTCGCCGCAGTCCACCGGGTGCTTGCGGATCTTCGCGGTGACCTCGCGGACGGTCGCGTGGACCTCGTCGGAGGTCAGGACGGTCCGGACGATCTCGACCAGCTTCATCGCCGGGGCCGGGTTGAAGAAGTGCATCCCGATGACGTCCTGCGGACGGGAGGTGGCACGCGCACAGGCCACGACCGGCAGCGAGGAGGTCGTGGTGGCCAGCACCGCGCCCGGCTTGCAGATCTTGTCGAGCCGCCCGAACAGCTCCTGCTTGACCTCGAGGTCCTCCGCGACGGCCTCGACGGCGAGGTCGACCTCGGCGAAGGCGTCGAGCGAGCCCGCCGGGGTGATGCGGGCCAGCGTCCCGTCCCGGTCGCCGGCCGACATCCGGCCCTTGTCGACCGAGCGGGCCAGGGACTTCGCGATCCGTGCCTTGGCGGTCTCCGCCTTCTCCGGGGAACGAGCCGCGAGGACGACTCCGTACCCGGCCTTGGCGAAGACCTCGGCGATCCCGGAGGCCATGGTGCCCGAGCCGGCCACGCCGACCGTGCGGACCTCGCGGCCCGCCGCGGCGGCGCCGGAGGCCACCGGGGTGAGCGCGTCGGGCACCACCTCGGACGAGCCCGGCGCCGCGTACGAGTAGAAGCCGCGTCCCGCCTTGCGGCCGGTCAGACCGGCCTCGGAGAGCTGCCGGAGAATGGGCGCCGGGGCGTGCAGCCGGTCGTGCGAGGAGGCGTACATGGCCTCCAGGACGGTACGGGCCGTGTCGATGCCGACCAGGTCGAGCAGCTCCAGCGGTCCCATCGGCAGACCGCAGCCGAGCTTCATGGCCGCGTCGATGTCCTCGCGGGAGGCGTACTTCGCCTCGTACATGGCGGCCGCCTGGTTGAGGTAGCCGAACAGCAGCCCGTCCGCGATGAACCCGGCCCGGTCGCCCACGGCGACCGGCTCCTTGCCGAGGTCCTCGGCGAGGCGGGTGACGGCCTCGACGGCCCGGGGGTCGGTCAGGACCGACGAGACCACCTCGACCAGCTTCATCGCCTGGACCGGGGTGAAGAAGTGCAGGCCGATCACCCGCTCCGGGTGGGCCGAGTCGGCGGCGAGCCGGGTCACCGACAGCGCGTTGGTGCCGGTGGCGAGGATCGCGTCCGGCCGGATGATGCCGTCCAGGGCCCGGACGACCTCCAGCTTCGTCTCGTACGACTCCGGCACGACCTCGATCACGAGGTCCGCCCCGGCCGCCGCCTGGAGGTCGGAGAAGGTACGGAAGCGGGCCAGGACGTCCTGCCGCTCCTCCTCCGTGATCCGCTCGCGGGCCACCGCGCGGGCCGTGGACGCCTCCAGGGCGGCGACGGCACGGGCGGCGGCGGTGTCGCTGATGTCGATGCCGATGACCTCGCGGCCGGACCGGGCGAGGACGTCGGCGATGCCCGAGCCCATGGTGCCGAGACCGACGACGGCGATGGTGGAGAGAGGGGTGTCCATCAGGGGACTCCAGGGAGGAAGAGTGACGACTGAAGGCAGTGGCGCGCGAAAGGGCGCGGAAAGCACACGGGCAGCGCCCGGAGAACGGGGGCGGGGCCCTGGTGAAAAGCGACGGACCCTGTCCCGGAGTCACGTCGAAACTGCCGAACCGACGAACAGTCCCGCACCTCGCGGCACGGAACCTCCCACCACGGCTGCGTCACCAGGCCGTTGTGGGAAGCGCGGGGGGTGCCCCGCTCACCTGAGACTAACCGGCCGGTAACGAGCGCGCCAGTCCTGGGAAGTTGAGAAAGTGTGATCTGGATCGCGGATAGGCTCGCATTCATGGAAATCGCCGAGGATCCGGAATTCTGCTCGATGATCGATCGATTGCGCGACGAGATCGAGAACGGGGCCGGAGAACTCCCGCCGGCATTCGCGGAACTCGCCGCCGCTCGCGATCCCGAAGAACTCCACCGCGTCCTCACCGCCCCCGGTGAACCCCTCTGGGCCCGCGAGATCGCCGCCGTCACCCTCGGCCTCTCCGGGGACCGGCGCGCCTTCGAGTCGCTGATCCTCTTCCTCAACCACCGGGACCCCGAGCGCTGCGTGACCGCCGCCCACGCCCTCGTCCGGCTCGGCGACCCTCGTACCGCCCGCGCGGCCGCCGCCCTCGCCACCAACGAACTCCGCGTCGCCTACGCGCTGGTGCCGGTCCGGCTCCTCGCCGGGCTGCGCGCCCCCGAGTCCGTCCCGGCCCTGATCACCGTCCTCGGGCGGCGGCTCGCTCCCGGCGACCCGCACTGGCGGGTCGGCCTCGCCTGCGTCGAGGGCCTCGGCGCCCTCGGCGACCCCCGGGCCCGCCCCGCCCTGGAGGCGGCCCTGCCGCACCCCCGCCTCGGCCGCGAGGCCGAACGGTCACTGGCCCGGCTCGCCCCCTGAGGACCGCCGGGCGCGAGGCTCAGCGCACGAGGCGGAGCTCCACCCCCGTGCCGTCCGGCACCGCGGCGGGACCCTCGGGCACCAGCGCGAACGCCTCGATCTCCACCAGCAGTTCGGGCCGGACCAGCGCGGAGACCTGCACGGCCGAGCTCGCCGGCAGCGGCGCCCCGGCGAAGTGGGCGTCCCGCGCCTCCCGTACCGCCGGGAGGTGGGCCACGTCCGTGACGTAATAGGTCAGCTTCACCACGTCCTCGAAACCGGCGCCGGCCGCCGCCAGGCAGCGCTCCAGGTTGGCGAAGACCTGACGCGCCTGGGCCACCGCGTCCCCCTCGCCCACCACGGCCCCGGACGCGTCCAGGGCGCACTGCCCCGATATCGCGACGAACCGGCCGGTGCCCCAGACGACGTGGCTGTACTGGGGGCTGGCGGCGAGGCCCTCGGGGGCGGGGACGTGGGTGAGGTGACTGGTCATGCCGGACATCCTCGCGTACGCCACCGACGGTGCCCGCCACCCGAGGGTGTGCGGGCACCGTCTGTGGCGAAGACCACGGCGTGCGGGTCCGGCGGGGGAGCCCCGCCGGGGCGGGAGATCAGCGCACGTGGCCGAGGAGCGCGTGGAGCGCGGCCCCGGCGGCCTCACCGGCCCGGCCGGCCGCCTCCCCGGCGCCGCGCGCCGCCGTTCCCCGGACTTCCGCGCCGGCCCGCTCCGGGACCACGCCCCGGGCCTGCGTCCCCGGTGCCTTCCCCGGGGTCCTGCCGGCCGCGGGGACGAACGCGGCCTCCGGTTCGGGCAGCGCCGCGCAGACCGCGTCCGCCTCCGCGCCGGCCTTGCCGCGCGGCACCGCGCCCGTGGCCAGGAAGGCGGCCAGGTGGCCGTCCACGCACGCGTTGCCGGCGAGCGACACGCCGTGGTTCCCGCCGCCGTCCTCCACCACCAGGCTCGAACCGCGCATCAGCCGGTGCAGGGCCGCGGCGCCCTCGTAGGGGGTCGCCGCGTCGTCCGTCGCCTGGAGGATGAGGACCGGCGGCACCTCGTCGTTGCGGACGTCCGGCGGGCTGAGCGGCTCCACCGGCCAGAACGCGCAGGGAGCGTTGTACCAGGCGTTGTTCCAGGTGGAGAACGGTGCCTTGGCGTGCACGTCCCAGTTGTCCTTGCGCCACACGCTCCAGTCGCGCGGCCAGGCCGCGTCCCGGCACTGCACGCTCGTGTAGACGGAGTAGCCGTTGTCGGCGGCGGCGTCGGACCGTCCGTACCGTTCGTACGCCGCCACGAGCGCCGCCGTGTC
>NZ_JAPSIW010001054.1 GCF_031178505.1 Streptomyces sp.
TGTCGTAGAGGCCGCCCGCGGGGCCCGTGGGCGTGTCGATGACGGCGTCCAGTTCGGCCATCGCGCCCGCGTACCAGGAGAGCACCTCCTGGTGGGTGACCGTGCCCCGTACCGCGGCCACGCGCCGTGCGGGCGCGGGGCGCAGCTCGACGTCGACGCCGGCCGGTTCGGGGCGCAACAGCCGGCGCAGCGACGCGACGGCCGCCTGGGTCCGTGACAGTTGGTCCTGGAGCCGCTGGAGGTGTTCGCCCACCAGGTGTGCGCGTACGGTCGGGTCCGGGGTGAGCAGGATCCGCCGGACGTCGGCGAGCGGTACGTCGAGTTCCCGCAGCCGGGAGATGACCTGTGCGCCGGGGATCTGGGCGGGGTCGTAGTACCGGTAGCCGCTCGACGGGTCCACGTGCGCGGGCTCCAGCAGTCCGGCCTCGTGGTAGCGGCGCAGCGTACGGATGCTCAGGTGGGTCAGCCGGGAGAACTCGCCGATCGTCAGCACTCCTCCACTGTGCACCCTCCCGCAGGGGGAGAGTGCAGCGCTTGACCCGGGTGCCGCGGGAGGCGGCACGCTCCGTCACATGACCAGCAGCCTTTCCCTCTCCCCCGACCTCGCGGGGCGTCTCGCCGTCGTCACCGGCGCCGGACGGGGCACCGGCGCCGCGATCACGGCCCGCCTGCGCGCGGCCGGCGCCACCGTGCTCCCGACGGCTCGCACGGCGCCCGCGTCCGCGGCGGACGACCCGCTCTTCGTCACGGCCGACCTGACCACGCCGGACGGCGTCGGCGCCGTGGTCTCGGCGGTGCGCGACCGGCTCGGCACCCCGGACGTCGTCGTGCACACGCTCGGCGGCTCGCACGCGCCGGCCGGCGGGTTCGCCGCCCTCACCGACGCCCACTGGCAGGACGAGCTCGCCCTCAACCTGCTGGCCGCCGTGCGCCTCGATCGCGCGCTGCTCCCGGCGATGCGGGACGCGGGCCGGGGCGCCGTCGTCCACGTCTCCTCCATCCAGCGCCGGCTGCCCCTGCCCGACGCCACGCTCGGCTACGCCGCTGCCAAGGCCGCGCTGACCACGTACAGCAAGGGCCTCGCCCGGGAACTGGCTCCGCACGGAGTACGGGTCAACGTCGTCTCCCCGGGCGCGATCGAGACGGAGGGCACCGCGGCCCTTGTGGCCCGCATCGCCGACGCGCAGGGCATCGACCGGGCCGCGGCCTGGGACCAGGTGCTGGCCTCGCTCGGCGGCATCCCCCTCGGCCGCCCGGCACGGCCCGAGGAGGTGGCCGAGCTGGTCGCCTTCCTCGTCTGCGACCGCGCCACCGCCATCACGGGCGCCGAGCACACCATCGACGGCGGCACCGTCCCCACGCTCTGACCCCTCCCCCGCACCCAGGAGAGTTCCCGCATGACCCTGGACGGCCTTCCCGGCCTGCCCGACCTGCCCGCCCGTATCCGGACCTACCTCGATGCCCACAGGCGCCACGACGTGCCCGCGGCGGCCGGCTGCTTCGGCCCCGCCCCGGTGGTCGTCGACGACGGCCGCACCCACCGCGGCCGCGACGCGGTCAGGGCCTGGCTCGAGAGG
>NZ_JAPSIW010001055.1 GCF_031178505.1 Streptomyces sp.
TCTGGACATGCATGTCAAGGACCGGCATCTGGTGGTCCTTGGCGACGACGGCGCCGGCAAGACCAATGTCATGCGTTCAGTGATCCGGCGACTGGCCGAACAGCACACGCCGGAAAACCTCGTCTTCGCGGTCTTCGACCCCCGCCGCGGCCTGGCAGACGAGGTGCCCGAAGAGTATCTGGGCGGCTATGCCACCAGTCCCGCGCTGGCCGAGCAGCTGGCCGGAGCCGTGGCGTCGGAACTGGACAAACGCGTCAATGGAAACAACGGGAACACGGCTGGGAACAACGACGCCGGGAATCCTCCGCGCGTCGTGCTCATCATCGACGACTATGACATCCTCACGGCGGGCGGCTCCTCCCCCTTGAGCCGGCTGACGCCCTACCTGCCGCTGGGACCGGAGATCGGCCTGCACGCGGTTCTCTCGCGCCGGGTGCGCGGTGCCAGCCGCGGCATGTACGAGGCCTTCTTCATGTCGCTGCGCGATTCAGGCAGCACCGGCATCCTGATGTCGGGCGACCGCGGCGAGGGCGCGCTGCTCAACGGCATCCGGGCGCGGGCGCTGCCGCCGGGCCGGGCGCAATTGGTGCAGTCGGGCAAGCCCGTGAACACCATCCAGCTCTACTACAATGCAACGGAGGCCAATGCCGATGAGCAGTGACTGGACGGTCATCAGCCTGCGGGAACCGGACCAGCGCACCGTGGTCGAGGCCATGGTCGCCACCGTGCCGGAGCTCAATGTCAGGGAAACCGCGGAGAACTCCCTGCTGGAACTCTTCACCGACGACGGCGAAGTCGAGCTGGTGCTCGAGCTGCCGCGCCTGGTCCGCGTTCCGCAGGAGGTCCAGCGGCTGCTCGCCGGCGCGGAGGTCTCCGCGGTGCCCGGCGTCCGCGTGCCGGCCGTCTTCGCTCCAGGTTCCGGGGATCCCTCCGCAGAACAGCTGTGGTGGCAGGACGTCCACGTCCGCAGCGGACTCCCCGAAGCGGCAGCCAGGGCCGACCGCCTCTGCCATGCCCTCGCCCGCCGGTGCGAGGGCGCCGTCGTCGTTCCCGGGATGGTGCAGCCGTGAGCCATGCCTCCGCCTTCGACTTCAGCAGTGCCGCCACGGGGGTCGTTTTCCAGGACAAATCCGTCACCTACCTCTCGCCCTGGATTGCCAAGTCGCACGCAGCGGCACAGGAAGACGGACGGCGCTTCGCCGTACTCACACCGGGGACCGCCGCGGTCAGCCTGCCGTTGAGCATGCTGCTCTCGGAGCCCGGCTGCCAGTGGCTGGCCACCAGCGCGGACGGCACGTTCTTCGACGGCTTCACCGGCCGTGTCCACACCTGGAACGGTGACGTATTCGAACCGCTCGACGAACTCGCCGAGGACTTCCTGCTGACCCCGCGGACGCCCGGTGGCCTGCTCCACCTCCGGGCAGAGATCACGCACCCGGCGAGCCTGGGCACCCGCATCGGCGATTTCACCGGGCAGCTTTTCACCGAACTCACCGGCCACCCGCCCGTGGGATGGGGCAGGGCCGAACCGGTCAGCGAACCGTGGGACACCGCGGCGGTCACGGCCCACTGCTACG
>NZ_JAPSIW010000386.1 GCF_031178505.1 Streptomyces sp.
CGAGCACCGGCCGACCGTCCCCCTGGGACCCAGTCCTGACCGATCCGACGGGGCTCGGATGCGCCCCGGTCTCAGCCGCTGCGGCGGATGGGCACGACGACCTTCTGGCCGGTGGCCTTCTCTCCGAGGCGGAAGAACTTCACCTGTCCCTCGCTGTGGGTGTGCTCCAGCCAGCCGTCGTGGGCGAGCTCCCGGCGGGCCCGGGAGAAGTGCGGCGCGGGCGCACCGATCAGCTCAGCCAGCTCGGCCGCCGTCTTCTCCACTGCGTGGTCGAGTCCGCCGTGCACCGCGTACGTCATCAGCATGTTCTGCTTGAGGTGCGGCAGCTCGCTGATGCGGCGTTGCAGCTCGGCGAGCTCGGGGTACGGCTCTTGGCGTCCCATCGGTGGTGTCCTTCTTCTCCGCGTCCGGTCTTCCCGGCAGTGTCGGCAGATGGTAGGCGGCGGCTTCCTCGGACTGCTCCTCGCCTGTCAGGCTCGAGATGATGTGCGGACTCGCTCGGTATTTGATCGTTCGGCCTACGACTTCGGCAACCAGGAAGAGCTTGTTCTCCGCCAGTTTCTTCGCGATGCGCCGCGTCGCCTGAGGAGTGAGCCCCAGGTGCCGGGCTGCCTCGCCTGCGCTGGCACCGCCCTTCTCGTAGGTCATGATCCCGCAGTAGAAGAAGACACGGATGTCGTCCCCCGTCAGCCCGGACTCGTGGGCGAGCATCGCCAGCAGGCGCTCGAACGAGATCTGCCCGAACCGGCCACCGAGGCGGTAGGCCCGACGCTGTTCTGGTTCGTCCTCCCATAACTCCTGGACCTCACCGGTCTGCCTGTTGACCAGGCTGCGGTAAGAGCTGCGCGCGTGTTTCCGCACCGACGACCCCCCACCTGTGCTTCCCGACGGCACAGAGATTACCGCAGGCGACATGTCGTGGATGGTCATCGAACGAACTCCTAAGTTCCTCCGATGACGCCTGCCGACATGTCGCTGGACGACATGTCGCTGGACGACATGTATCGGCATCCTAGGATGCCGATACTTTTCGCGTTTCCGCAGGTCAGAAGCTTCGGGTGGCTGCGCCCTCTGTATGTATAAAAGGAACAGCAACCACGGAGGCCGTCCGCCGGATCGGGGTCGTCGTCCTCCGGCCGTCACCACCGCTCCCGAGCACGGGGGCCGGGCGCCGGTCGATGAGCAGGGTGGCTGATGCCGCACATGGCCGAGGTGACCTCCTCGCCGCCGTCGTCCGTCTGCCGCGCCGTCGTGGCTGGCTTTCGGTGGCTGAGGCCCAGGCGCGCGGGCAAGGGAGGGGCCGGGGTTCTCGCGCGGGCGCGGCCCGGTCGCCGTGCGGGGCGGACCGTCACACCGCCGTCATACCGCCGTCGCCCGGCAACGCACGGGCTGCCGGGCGACGGGCCTCGGGCTCACGCCGAACGACGGCGCCAGGCCGACATGCGGTACGGGACCGACAGGCACCGGCGGTCACCACGTACAGACCGGCGCCCGGCGCGGCCCCCGCGCTCAGAGGTCCCAGACCCCGCGCGCGACCGCGTCCTTCACGAAGTCGTCGAAGTCGCGCGGCTCGCGCCCGAGCACCCGGCGCACGTCGTCCGTCGGCTCCGCGTTCTTGCTGTCCCGGATCTGCGCGGCCAGGTCGGCGAGGAACAGGGCGTAGTCGGCGGCCACGTCGTAGCAGAGCAGCTCGTCCACGTACTCCTGGTGCGTCACCGGGTGGTACCGCACGTCCCGGCCCGTCGCGTGCGCGATGGTGTCGATGACCTGGCCGAAGGTGAGCGCGCGCGGCCCGCTGAGCTCGTACGTCCGACCGGCGTGGCCGTCCTCCAGCAGCGCGGCCGCCGCCACCGCGGCGACGTCGTCGGCGTCCACGAAGGGCTCGAGGCCGTCCCCGGCGGGCAGCGGCAGCTCACCGGCGAGCACGCAGTCGAGGAACACGCCCTCGTCGAAGTTCTGGAAGAACCAGTTGGGGCGCAGCACGGTCCACTCGGCCCCGCACTCCCGCACGCCCCGCTCCCCGGCGATCAGCGACTTCCCGCCGACCTGCTCGGTGACCCGGGCCTGCAGCAGCACCATGCGGCGTACGCCCCGGTCGACGGCGAGCCCGGCGAAGGCCCGGATGCTCGCCTCGGCGTCCCACTGCCCGGGCCGATCCTGCGCGTCCACGAGGTAGACGGCGTCGGCCCCGTCGAGCGCGGGCTCCCAGGTGTTGGGGTCGTCCCAGTCGAAGCGGACCGGCCCGCGGCGGCTGGCGGCCCGTACCCGGGCGCCGTGGTCCTTGAGGAGCGGGACCAGCCGGCGGCCGGTCTTGCCCGTCCCGCCGAGGACGAGGACGGTCGTGTCGGAGTGGTCGTCCGGGTCCTTCACCACGTACGGGGCGGCCGTGACCGCACGCGTGGTGCCAGAGGTGCCGGTGGTGGTGCCGGGGGTGGTGGTCATGGTGGTGGTCATCGCGACGGAGAGCCTTCCTGTGGGAACCGGTTGCGGAGGGAGAGCGCCCGCGGCGGTCACAGGAACGGGGTGTCGGGAGCGAGACCGAGGATCGCCCGGCCGTGCACTTCCTGGTTGGTGGTGAAGGTGAACAGCGCGTGCAGCGACAACCCGCGGATGTCGCGGTGGAAGCGCTGCAGCGGCTCGTCGCTGAGGATCACCGAGGCCCCGGCCGCCTCGAACAGGCCGTCGACGGCCTCCTTGGCGAGCTGGATGGCGTAGGCGGCCCGGCCGCGCGCGGCGGCCCGCTCGGCCACGTCCGGCTGGGTTCCGGCGTCGGCGTGCTCCTGGAGCCGGCGCAGCCAGCGCTCCTGGAGCGCCTCGGCGGCCTCGATCCGGTTGGCGGCGAGGGCCACCTGCACCTGGGTGAGCGGCGACAGGCTCTGGTCGGTCCACGAGGTGTACGTGATGCCCCGCCCCGGCAGCCGCTCCAGGAAGCGCTCGTACGCGCCCTTGGCCATGCCGATGTAGGCGGCGGCGCCCTGCGCCATGAAGAAGGGGACGAAGGGGTACTCGCCGCCCGCGAGGACGTCGGTGAGCGGCACCACCCGGTGCGCGGGGACGCTCACGCCGGCGGCGGTCACGGTGGAGCTTCCGGTTCCGGCGCCCGCGGAGGCGTACCAGTCGTCCGCGACGGTGAGCGCGGAGAGCGGGACGAGCGCGGCGTACGGCGCGGGGGTGCCGTCCGGGCCGGCGAGGAGCGCGGAGAGCAGCGCCCAGTCCGCTCCCTGGGAGCCGGAGATCCACTTCCAGGAGCCGTCGAGGGTGTAGCCGTCGCCGCCGTCGGCGGTGAGGGTGCCGGAGGGGGTGAATCCGGTGGAGACGCGTACGGAGCCGCCGGCGTACACCTCCTCCTGGGCCTGTTCGGGGAAGAGGCTCGGCACCCAGGCACTGGAGACCCAGATCATGGAGACCCAGCCGGTGGCCGAGTCGCCCCGGGCTATCTGGTTCAGGACCGCGGCCTGATCGGCCACCGGCGCCCCGAGGCCGCCGAAGCGGCGCGGGACGGCGAGCCGGAAGACACCGGCCTTGTCGAGAAGTTCGATGTTCTCGTCCGGGATCCAGCGGCGCTGTTCCGCTTCCGCTCCGCTCTCCCGGAGCGTCGGGACCAGGGCCGTCACCTCGTCGAGCACCGCGGTGACACCGCTGTCAGTCCTGGTCATCCTGCCTCCTCAGCAGTCGTTTCCCGTATGAGACTCGCTGCGGTGCCTCAGCTACGAGAATTCCGCTCCCAAGGCAGCGGCGAGTGCTCCGCATCCTCCCTGACACAGGGTCATATGGGAGTCATCCGGAACTCTGCGGCATATGGCGAGATTCCGGTGGACGGAGGATGAGGAGGAGGAGACCCGGAAGTGATGGGGTGCGGTTATGGGAGGGGGTCAGGGCATTGCCCCGGCCGACCGGGGCTTGGAGGCCGGGGCAATGCGGAACCGGAACCCGCAGCCATCATGCGGCAAGCCGATGAGCTGGGGGAAGAACGCACTTCTTGGTCAGTAACCCACCCCTGGGGAAGTGATCCGGGCGCGGCCCGGTGGGGGAAGCCGGCTCCCGGACGTCCGGGTGAGCGGCGCGGTGAGGAGGACCGCGCCACGGGTCCGGCGGGGCCGGACGTCCGCGGCATCATCGCACCCGCCCTTCGCGTACGTCCCGCACCTCACGCCCGTCGCGCACCTCACGGGCCTCGGCGGCGAACTCGTCGCCGACCGGTTCCGCCGCCAGGTCGGCGAGTTCGAGCGTGTCCACCGCGTAGGCCGCCGACACCAGCGTCATGTGGTGGTGCCAGCCGGGGAAGGACCGGCCGGTGAAGTCGCTCATGCCGTAGTCCTCGCCGATCGCGGCGAGCGCCGCCCCGGAGGTGGACTTGAGCCGCAGCAGGGCGAGGAAGTCGCTCGACGCGCCGTCCAGCATGTTGGTCAGCCACACCCGGCGGGGCCTGTCCCGCGCCGGCGACCACTCGGCGAGCAGCCGGAAACGTCCGGCGCGCGTGCCGTCGGGCAGGTCGAGCCAGGACGGGGAGTTCAGGGTCACGAGCGGCCCGCGCACCGGCGGCTTCAGGACGGGGGCGCGCCGCTGCTCCTCGGCGCCGAGCGACAGCAGGAAGCCGGCACCGCGCGCCATGAGCCCGGCGGCGGCGCGCGCGGTGTCGCCGGTGCCGCGCAGGTCGAGGATGACGGGCGCGCCCCGGCCGCGCCGCGGCTCGGGCAGCCCGTCGAGGAGGTCGAGCGCCAGCTCCTCCAGGGGGCGGCGGCGCACTCCCTCGGGGATGCGGGCACGGCGCCGGTGCGTCTCGTCCTCGCCCCAGGCCCGGTTGAGGTACAGCCGCCAGTCGACGGGCAGGCTGCGGTCCCGTTCGGTGAGGAACATGCCGAGCGCGATCTGACAGTTGACCGAGCCGCCGGTGGGGGTGGGGCGCCGGTGGACGCCCACGATCTGCTCGCCGTACTTGGGTATGAGGGCGAGTTCCAGGACGGTGGCGCGCGGGTTCATCCACTCGCCGGCCAGGCGGGTCAGCGCCCGGCGCGGCGGCCGCCAGTCCCACGGGCTCTGGTTGACGAACTGCTGGAGGGCCTGGAGGTCGGTGGTGGAGGACGCCATGGCCCGTACGGTCTTGCGGCCGGGCGAGGTGAGCAGGGCCCGCAGGTAGGCCTTGGCGCAGCGTCGCTGATCGGAGCGGGGCAGGGTGCCGAACACGGCGTTCACGAACCAGGCGGGGACCGGTTCGATCCCCGCGCCCGTCTCGGTGTCCGCTCCCGGCGGGGTGTCCGTCCCGGGGCGTTCCCTGGTGAGCTGCTGCACCATCTCCGCTCCTCGTCGCTCGCCCTGTCGGAGGCCACCCTGCCGACCGGCTCTTGAATTTCGCGTGGAGCGCGCGTGCCCCGCGCTCCGACCAGCGCGAACCGCCCCGGCGCCGCGCGGGTAGGCCCCGGGGCCGGGGGCGCCCCGGGCCCGGAGCCGCCGCGAAAGCCGCCACGGACACCCGCCCGAAGTCCCCACCCGGCCTCCGGAGCCCCGCGGACACCCCTCGCCGAGGCCCGTCCGCATCCCCTCCCGGTCCCCGGCGCCCCGTCAACTCCCGCCCCGCACACCGCTGCTGTGTCGCACCCGGTACCGTGCGTGCCCATGCTCGCGATACGGTTCGACCGCTTCGGCGGCCCCGAGGTCCTCACGCCCGTCGACGTCCCCGCCCCGGTGCCCGGCCCGGGCGAGGCCCTGATCACGGTGGAGGCCGCCGGGGTCAACTTCGCCGACACCTTCCAGGTGGACGGCTCGTACCTGGACGCCGGCCTGCTCCCGCACATCCCCGGCGGCGAGGTCGTCGGCCGGACCGAGGACGGCCGCCGGGTCCTCGCCAAGGTCACCCACGGCTACGCGCAGCAGGTCGTCGCCCGGGAGTCCGCCCTGGTCGAGGTCCCCGAGGAACTGGACGCGCCCCGGGCGCTCGCGCTGCTGACGCAGGGCCTGACCGCCTGGCACCTGCTGCGTTCCGCGGCCCGGCTGGAGGCGGGCGAGAGCGTGGTCGTGCACTCGGCCGCGGGGGGCGTGGGCAGTCTCGCGGTGCAGCTGGCCCGGGAGTTCGGCGCCGGTCTCGTCCTGGCGCAGGCCTCGACGCCCGAGAAGGAGCGGCTGGCCCTGGAGCTGGGGGCCGACGGCCCGGCCCGCTACCCGCTGGACCGCCGGGTGGACGTGATCCTGGACGCCGCGGGCGGCGACCTCTTCGACCGGGCGCTCGGCGCCCTCGCCGACTTCGGCCGCCTCGTCACGTACGGCAACGCCTCCCGTACGGCCTTCTCCGCGCTCGACCCGGCCCGGCTCAGCCGCCTCAACGCCTCCGTCGTCGGGTTCTGGCTGCGCCCCACCCTGGCCCGGCCGGGAGCACTGCACGAGCCGCTCAAGGAGCTGTTCGACCTGACCCTGCGGGGGCGGCTGCGGCCGGTGGCGGGTCCCGAGTACCCCCTGACCGAGGCCCGCCGCGCCCACACGGACCTGCTGGAACGCCGTACGACGGGCAAGGTCGTCCTGCGCCCCTGAACCCGCCCCGGCCGC
>NZ_JAPSIW010000387.1 GCF_031178505.1 Streptomyces sp.
CTCGATGAGGCCGAGTGTCCACTCCTTGCCCGCGTCGGCCGAGTGCACCCAGAGGTGCATGATCTCCCCGATGTGCCCGAGCTGCCCCGGACCGCCCTCGGGGGTGTAGTACTCGGTGACCGCGGTCCGCCACTCCTCCAGCGCCCGCACCCGCCGGCGCAGCAGCTCCACCGCCTCCGCGCGCGGCAGGTCCACGAGGAAGCCGATGCCCGCCGAGAGCACGTCCATCTTCTGGTCGTAGCTGGTCAGGGACGCGCGCAGCAGGGTGAAGTACTCCTCCAAGCCGCGTTCCGTCAGCTCGTACTCGACCCTGGGCGGGCCGCCCACCGTGCTCGGCGCCAGCTCGTACGCGTACAGCAGTCCCTGCTTCGCCATCTGCTTGAGCGCGTGGTAGATCGAGCCGGGCTTGGCGTTGGACCATTCGTGGGCGCCCCAGAACTCCAGGTCGTTGCGGACCTGGTAGCCGTGGGCGCGGCCGTGCTGCTTGACCGCGCCCAGGACGAGAAGCCGGATCGCCGACATCCCGCACACCTCCTAGTCAATTTTGACCAGGGTACGCGGGGCGGAGGTCATCCGCGCCCCTGCTCCTCCGCGATCAGATCGAAGGAGACCTTGCCGTCCAGGGACTCGCGGACGATGTCCGCGTGCCCGGCGTGCCGCCCCATCTCCTGCACGAGGTGCAGCAGCATCCACCGCACCGACACCCGCCCGTCCTTCGGGAACCAGGGGGCGGGCGGCAGCGGGAAGGTGTCGTCCAGGCTGGGCACGGAGCGGACGAAGTCCTCCGTCTCCTTGGCGACCGAGTCCCAGAAGTCGACGATCTCGGGGATCGTCTCGCCGTCGGTCAGCCGGAAGGCCTCGCCCCAGGTGTCCTGGGTGCGCTGCCGCTCGTTCGGCCGCTGCTGGGCGAGGCGGAGCCAGTTCAGCTCCACCTCCGCCACGTGCTTGATCAGCCCCGAGAGGCTGAGCTCGCTGGCGCTCGGGCGGCTCGCCGCCTGCTCCTCGGTGAGGCCGCGCGCCGCCCGCCGGATCGCGGCGCGCTGCGCCTCGATGAAGTTGAGGAACGCGCCGCGCTCGTCGCCCTGGGCCTCCGCGGGTACGAGAGCCACCATGATGTCCGCCTTCCGTCGTGCGATCTCTTCGACAACGACCACGCTACGGGCCATTGAGGACAACTACTGTCCTAGAAGGCGGACTTCCGGCGATTTTCCCCGGCCGCTCAGAAGGGGAAGCGGCTGCGGCCGTGCTGGACGGAGATCCACTTCTGGGTCGTGAAGGCGTCCACCGTCGCCTCGCCGTTGAGCCGGCCGAGGCCCGAGTGCTTCTCCCCGCCGAAGGGGACGATCGGCTCGTCGTGCACGGTGCCGTCGTTGATGTGGATCATGCCGGTGTGGACGCGCCGCGCGAGCCGCACCCCGCGCTCGACGTCGCCGGTGTGGACGGCGCCGCTGAGCCCGTAGGGGGTGTCGTTGGCGATCCGTACGGCCTCGTCCTCGCCGTCGAAGGGGATGATCAGGGCGACGGGGCCGAAGATCTCCTGGCGGAGGACGGGGTCGTCGGCGGCGATGCCGGTGAGGACGGACGGAGACACCAGGTTGCCGTCGGCGGTGCCGTGCAGCAGCGCGGTCGCGCCGCCCCTGATCGTCTGCTCGACGACCGAGGAGACGGACTCGGCCTGCTGGGAGTTGATGAGCGGGCCGATCTGGGTGGCGGGGTCGGCCGGGTCGCCGACGCGCAGGGTCCGCACCTTCGCCACGAACTTCTCGGTGAACTCCGCCTCCACCGAGCGGTCCACCAGGATGCGGTTGGCGGCCATGCAGACCTGCCCCTGGTGCACGAAGCGGCTGAAGACGGCCGCGTCCACCGCGTAGTCCACGTCGGCGTCGTCCAGGACGATGAGGGCGCTGTTGCCGCCGAGTTCGAGGACCGCGCGCTTGAAGTTCTGGGCGCAGACGGTGGCCACGTGCCGGCCGACCTTGTCGGAGCCGGTGAAGGAGATGACCTTGGGCACCGGGTGCGTGAGGAGCGCGTCGCCGATCTCGGCGATGTCGGTGACGACGACGTTCAGCACACCGGCCGGGAGCCCGGCCTCCTCCAGGACCTTGGCGACGAGCGTGCCGCCGCAGACCGGGGTGTTCTGGTGCGGCTTGAGGACGACGGCGTTGCCGAGCGCGAGGGCGGGCGCCACCGACTTCACCGAGAGGAAGAAGGGGAAGTTGAAGGGCGATATGACGCCGACGACCCCGACCGGGACCCGGTAGACGCGGTTCTCCTTGCCGTCCACCGGCGAGGGCAGGATCCGGCCCTCCGGCCGGAGCGCCAGCTGCATCGCCTCGCGCAGGAACTCCTTCGCCAGGTGCAGCTCGAAGGCCGCCTTCAGACGGGTGCCGCCCAGCTCCGCGACGATCGTCGCGGAGATCTCCTCCTCGCGGTCCTCGATGATCCGCAGCGCCCGCTCGAAGACGAGCCGGCGCGTGTACGGGCTGGTCTCCGCCCACGCGGTCTGCGCCCGCTCGGCGGCGCGGTAGGCCCGGTCCACCTCACCGGCCGTGGCCACGGTGATCGCGGCGAGCTTCTCCCCGGTGTACGGATTGAAGTCGATGATGTCCCACGACCCGCTGCCGGGCTTCCACTCGCCGTCTATGTACTGGTGGGCCAGGTCGGTGAAGTGCGACATGGATGGAGACCCCTCTACCTGCTCCTGCGCGACTGATGTGGTGTCATCGTACTGACGAGTCAGGAGAGTTGAAGAAGTCCGCGGAGGAGGTCACGACTTTCGGCCGGATCCGGACTGTCCGCCCGCAGCCGGTCCATCACGCGCTCGTACTGGGCGACCTCCTCCCGCTTGTCGAGGTAGAGGGCGCTGGTGAGCTGCTCCAGGTAGACGATGTCGGAGAGGTCCGACTCGGGGAAGCTGAGCATGGCGAAGGAACCGCTCTCGCCCGCGTGGCCGCCGAAGCCGAAGGGCATGACCTGGAGCGTGACGCCGGGGTGCTCGGAGACCTCTATGAGGTGCCGCAGCTGCTCCCGCATGACCGAGCGGTCGCCGTACGGGCGGCGCAGCGCGGCCTCGTCGAGGACGGCGTGGAACTGCGGGGCGCGCTCGGAGACGAGGACCTTCTGGCGTTCCATGCGGAGCGCGACGCGGCGGTCGATCTCGGCGGCCGGGGCGCCGGGCATGCCGCGGCTGACGACGGCGTGCGCGTAGGCCTCGGTCTGGAGCAGGCCGTGGACGAACTGCACCTCGTAGACGCGGATGAGGGAGGCGGCGCCTTCGAGGCCGATGTACGTCTGGAACCATCCCGGCAGCACGTCGCCGTAACTGTGCCACCACCCGGCCAGGTTGGCCTCGCGGGCGAGACCGAGGAGGGCTCCGCGCTCGGACTCGTCCGTGACCCCGTAGAGCGTCAGAAGGTCCTCCACATCCCTGGACTTGAAGCTCACCCGTCCCAACTCCATGCGGCTGATCTTGGATTCGGACGCGCGGATCGAGTACCCGGCCGCCTCACGGGTGATCCCGCGCGATTCACGCAACCGCCTCAGCTGGGAGCCCAGGAGGATGCGCCGGACGACGCTCCCGTTCGCTCCGCCCGATTCGCCTGCGGTCACGGTTCCAGCCTCCCCTTCACGGTGTCGAGCCCCCGTCGAGCCCCGGATTCTGCCATCAAACGCTTCAGCCCGTACACAGCCGATTACGGAAGGGGGCGGCGGATGGCGCGAACGGGGCGCCGTACCGCGCGGCCGGGCACAGAAGATTTGGCCTTGATTCACCACAGCTTCGGACAGGTCCGGCGCGTGCACGTGCATCTGCCCTTGCATACCGTGGGCGCATTCGGAACCATGGCCCGTGCGCAGCCGCGTACTCGTTCGTGTTGTCGTGTTGTCGCACCACAGTCGCGATTCCCGGGAGTGCCTCGCATGGGGACGAATGGATCGACCGTGCTCGAGCCGTTACGGCAGGGCCTTCCGCCGATCGATCCCGGCGCCGTCTCCACCTCCGCCTCCTGCGCCCTGCCCGCGCGGTACGAGGCCGTGCGCGGGGCCCGGAAGTTCACGAGCGCGACCCTCGACCGCTGGGACATGAGCGAGCGCTTCGACGACGTGGCCCTGGTCGTCTCCGAACTCGTCACCAACGCCCTGCGCCACGCGCTGCCCGCCGACGCCGCGCACGACGAAGGCCCGAACCCGCCGGTGCGCCTGCACCTGATGCGGTGGGCCTCCCGGCTGGTGTGCGCGGTGCGGGACCCCAGCCGGGAGAGCCCGGAGGCGCGCGACGGCGAGGAGGACTTCGCCGCCGAGTCGGGCCGCGGGCTGTTCCTGGTGGAGTCGTTCAGCGACAGCTGGGGCTGGCACCCGCTCGCGGGCACGCTCCAGGGCAAGGTGGTGTGGGCGCTGTTCCACATCGGACCCGACCAGCGGGCCGTACCCGGACCCCGGCTGCCCTGAGGCCGGCGCGGACGGGCCCCCGGTGCCCGGGTACGGAAGAAGGGCCCCGGCGCTCCACGGCGCCGGGGCCCTTCTTCCGTACCCGGGTCCTCAGACGAGGTGGTCGAACTCCCCGTCCTTCACGCCGAGCAGGAGCGCCTCGATCTCCGCGGGCGTGTAGACGAGCGCCGGCCCGTCCGGGAACCGCGAGTTGCGCACGGCGACGTCTCCCCCGGGCAGCTTGGCGAACTCCACGCACGATCCCTGGGAGTTGCTGTGCCTGCTCTTCTGCCAGACGACATCGCGCAGCTCCGTGGCCGCCATGCCGTTGTACGCGTGGTGCGCGTGGTGCACTGGTAGCTCCCCGAGATGCGTTGGTGCAGGACTCAACTTCCTCGGATCATAGCTGTGTTCACATGCGGATGCAGGAGCAGATGCACGTGCACGCGGGCTGTAGCGGGGGTGCGACTCAGCGTGCTACCGACGAGTACGGCAGGAGGGCCATCTCCCGCGCGTTCTTCACGGCACGGGCGATCTGCCGCTGCTGCTGGGCGCTCACCCTGGTCACCCTACGGCTGCGGATCTTGCCGCGGTCGGAGATGAACTTCCGCAGCAGGTCCGTGTCCTTGTAGTCGATGTACGTGATGCCGTCCCGGTCCAGCGGGTTGGGGCGAGGCTTCGGGGGCTTGCGGGGGGACGTACGGGACACGGTTCAGACCTCCAGGAGGGTGTCGAAGTCGGACGCCAGCGCCCGCCAGGCCTCGCGGCCGGCCGCGTACTCGGCGTCGGTGAGCAGGCAGGAGCCGAGGACCTCGGCGAGGCCCTCGCGGTCCAGGCCGGGCGAGGTGAAGACGAGGTGCTGGCAGCGGTCGCCGTGTTCCGGGTGCCAGTCGAGGGCGGCCGCCGCGCGGCGGACCGGCGGCACCATCTCCCAGGCGGCGTCGGGCAGCGAGGCCAGCCAGGGACCGGCGCTCTCGACGCAGAGCGCGCCGCCCGCCGCGTCCCAGGCCAGCAGGGTGTCGGGCTTGTCCGCCAGCCAGAAGCGGCCCCGGCTGCGGGCCGCCGCGCAGGTCAGGTCCTCCAGGGCCGCGTACAGCCGCCCGGGGTGGAAGGGCCGGTGGTGACGCCAGACGAAGGTGGCGACCCCGCTCGCGTCGGCCTCCTGCGGCAGCAGGGCGCAGGCCGGGTGCTGGGCCGCCGCCGCCGCCTCGACGTCGAAGCCGGCGAAGACGGCGGCGGCGAGTTCGTCGCCGCCGACGGGGACGCGGCGGGCGGTGGGGTGGAGCTGGGCGAGGAGCGCGCGGTCCTCGTCGTCGGCCTCGGGGCTGTCCACGACGGCCAGGACCGGGGCGTACTCCAGCTGGCGGGCCCAGGTGTCGGCGACCGTACGGCGGTCGGTGGCGGCCGCGGCCAGCCCGGCGTCGGCGAGGTCGTCACCGTTGCCGAGGTACGGAAGGACCAGGGCCGGGTCGACGGCGGTGATCACGGCGGTGAGCCGGAGACCGGCCGCCGCGACCACCTCGGCCATCGCCTTGGGCTCGACGGAGTCCCAGAGTTCGACGACCGCGAGCCGGGTCAGGCCGGCCTCGCGCAGCCGCTCCAGCTCGGGGACGAGGTCCTCGCGCAGGGCACAGCAGGCGCAGTCGTTGACGAGCGGGGTGTCGTCGGTGGACAGCACGCCGGTGGCGTCCCGGACGATCCGGGCGACGGTCCCCGTCTCCGGGGCCGTCGCGAGGTCGTGGTGGAGCGCCACGCTGCCGGGGACGGTGGCGAGGAGCCGGTCCACGGCGGCGCGGCGGGCGTCGGAGTGCAGTCCTCCGACCAGGGCGACGGACAGCATCAGCGGGCTGCCTCGGCCGGGGAGCCGGGGCGGGGCCCACGCTTTCCGTAGCGCTTCTCGAAGCGCTCCACGCGGCCCGCGGTGTCGAGGACGCGCGCGGTGCCGGTGTAGAAGGGGTGGCTCGCCGAGGAGATCTCGACGTCGACGACGGGGTAGGTCCGGCCGTCCTCCCATTCCACGGTCTTGTCACTCGTGAGCGTGGAGCGGGTGAGGAAGGCGAAGCCGCCCGCCCTGTCGCGGAAGACGACG